>JBOFFO010000435.1:0-5860 GCA_051648665.1 Beijerinckiaceae bacterium
CACCCGGCACCGTGCAGCCACCATCGGCACAAACATGGCCCTTGAGACCATGCGCGGCATCAGCGCATTCGATGATCGCCGAGAGTTGCGGATAACCGACGCCGGTCATTTTCCGCGTCGTGCACACCGAACCCGGCCCGATTCCGACCTTCACGATGTCCGCGCCGGCGAGCAGCAGCGCCTCCGTCATGTCGCCGGTGACGACATTGCCGGCCATGATCACGCTGTCGGGAAATTGCGCGCGGGTGATCTCCACCGCCTCGACGAATTTTTCGGTGTAGCCGTTGGCGACATCGAGACAGATTTTCCCGATCTTCACCTTGGCGTTCACCGCCGCCAGTTTTTCACGGTCAGACTCTGTCGTGCCGAGCGAATAAAATACATTGCCGGTGTCTGGCTTCTTGAAAAAGGCGATCAGGTCCTTGGCGGCATAATGCTTGTGCAGCGCCGTCATCGCCCCGAATTTCGAGAGCGCCAGCGCCATGTTCATGGTGCCGACCACATCCATGTTGGCGGCGATCAGCGGAAAGCCGCTCCATTCCGTGCCGGTGTGGCGGAATTTGAAGCTGCGGTTGACATCGACATGGCTGCGGCTGCCCAGCGTCGAGCGCTTGGGGCGGATCAGCACATCCTTGAAATCAAGTTTCGGATCATTTTCGATGCGCATGAATCACGGTCCCCCGATGCAGCGCGGGCATGGTGTGCCGCCGCTGCGCAAAAGAAAAGCGCCCCGCAGGCGCTGGCGCAAAAACAAAACAGGGTGCCGGACTGGTGGGCGCACTAGGGCTCGAACCTAGGACCCGCTGATTAAGAGTCAGCTGCTCTACCAACTGAGCTATGCGCCCAGTCCAGCAATGCGCGGCTTGTTTGGAAGCACGAGCGCGGCGCACGCCGTTGGGCCTTGCGCGGGCGGGTCTCTAGCAAAGCGGTCCTGCCCTGTCCACCCGCAATCGCCGCGGGCGGCGCATCCGTCCGCGCTTACAGCGAATCCTGCAAATAGCGGGCGAAGGCGCGCTCGGCGTTCTTGTAGGAGGCTTCCTCCTGCCCCGATGGCCCGCGCGCGGTGGCGAGGCTCGCCAGCGCTTCACCCAGCCCGGCATCGCAGCCCTGCTCCTGCCGGTCGGCGGCCCCCGCCAGCGCCGCGCACGCCATCGGCAGGGCGGAGACGGCCTCCACCACCCGCTGGGCCACGGCGGGCGTGCGCAACCGCGCATCATCCTGCATCGCCTCGATCACGCCGCGCGCGAAGGCCGGCGCATCCTTTTCGGCCATGAACCCGGCCAGCGCATGGAAGGTCGCCGCACCATTGCGGTCCGGCCGGTCTTTCGCAGCGAAATCCAGCGCCATGCGCAGCACATCCGGCGCATAGGTCGCCTGCTGCACCAGCGTCGAACTGCGATACCCGCCGACCACCACGGCGCGGGCGAGCGGATGGCCGACCAGCGCCCCGGCATAGATCTGCCGCATGGCATCCTGCTTTTCCGCCACATCGCGCGATTCGTTGAAGCGCTTGATCTGCTTCGCGACAAGCTGCGCCACATCGCCCTCGGCAAAAGGCGCGACGGCGGGCCGTGCACCGGGCGGACGCAACAGCAGGCCGCCGGGGCGGGCCTGAACTGGCGCTGCGGCTGGCGCAGGCGTGGGCGGTGGCGTGGGCGGTGGCGGCGCAATCGCAGCGGGAGGCACGGGTGCTGGCGTGGGCGCCTGCGCCACGGCAGGCGGCGGGATCGGCGCCGGAGGCGCGGGCGGAACGGCAACCGGAGCGGCAGGCATTGCCGCAGGCGGCGTCGGCGAAGGCGGCACTGGCGGGGCGGCAGCAGCAGTCGCTGGCGCAGGCGGGGCAACGGGCGCGCTGGCAACAGGCGCAGGCGGGCGTGGCGGCGTCTGTGCCACCTGAGCCGCTGGCGCAGGACTCGGCACAGGCGGCTGCGCCGCACCGGGCGCTGGAGCCGGAGGGGCTGGCGGCGGCGTCACGACAGGCGGCGGTGATGGCGGCGCTGCCACTGGCGGGCGTGGCGGGTTCGATGCCGCCACAGGCGGAGCCGCAGGTTGCGACACTGGCGGCGCAACGGTTGGACGTGGCGGATTGCTGGCAACCGGCGGCGGTGGTGGCAGCGGGGCGCGGCCCAGATCAGCGGTCACCACGGTCTGCTGGTCGGCCTGATAAAGATAGAACGCACCACCGGCCGTGGCGGCCAGCAGCAGAAAAAACGGCACAACCAAACGGCTCCGGGAGTCGCCTGCCCTTTCCACCGCTGCGCCGGTCGTTGCGCGCTCCACGGCAGGGCCATGCCGCCGCCGTTGCACCGGCGCGGTTGATACCCGCTTGCTCCGCTCGATCGTCACGCCACGCCTCCCCCAGGAAAATCCCGCGCCCTTGGTGGCGCAAGGCTGCGCCCGGACAGGCCCTTCCTATTTATCGCCATTGGGGCAACATTGGGAACATGGCATGCAGACATCTGTGTGTGACGCCACACGGCCCATGCCGGCGTCTGCTGACAATGCTGACCGTCAGTGCGAAAAACCAAACCCTGGCTGACATGACGCTGACATCAGAAACTGATTTTGCCCTTGGTCCCGTGCGCCACACGCTGCGCGCGCCGCCGCTGCCTGACCCGGATTATCTGGCTGTCAGCAACGCCATCGCGCGCCACCTGCGTCAGGCCATGAAGCCGACCGGCATGAAGCGTTTCCTGGGGATGGCGATTGCGGTGGCCATCGGCGGAATCATCGGCTTCGTTCTGCCGGTGCTCGACATCCACACCACATTCATCGGCATGCTCGGCGGCAGTTCAAGCAACGCCGTGATTTTCGGCGGCTTCGGGGTGTTCGTGGCGCTGGCGCTGGCTTTTCTGGCCGGTGTCATGACGCAAGTCTTCGTCATCCAGCGCTACAGCAAACGCTATGTTGCGCATTTGCAGAAGGGCATGCGCGCCCTGCGCGAGCCGCAAACACTGCAATTTGCCGATAATGGTTTTGCAATTCTGTTTTCGCAGGGCGCGACACTCTCGGCATGGGACCGGGTGACACACCGGCTGCGCATCGGCGCCCATGACATGATTGTGTTCGACAACGCCTTTTTCTTCTGGGTGCCAGTCACCGCACTCGAAGCTGACCCGGACTTGGCGGCGTTTCTGACCGCGAAGGTGCCTTCCACCGCCATTCACGCCTGACGCACACGCAAAACCGCCGTTGGAAAACGGCTGGCAATGCTGGCCTGACACCCCCGACTCATGGAATGGCGTCAACAACGCCGTCTGCCTGCGGCAGGTTGGCCTCACCATGCATAGCGCGTGCGGGCCATGACTTTGTTTGACTGACTGCACAGGGAGGTTCGCCCATGAACGCACAGGACGTCGCCAACCAGACCTCGGCGCTGATGCGTCTTGTCATGCTTTATGCGCCGCCGGTGCTCGGCGCTTTTGCCGTACTCATCATCGGCTGGATTTTGGCCGGCTGGCTGCAACGCTTCGTCCAGCGCGGGCTTGACCGCACCAAGGTCGACGCGACGCTGAAGCCGCTGATCGCCAGCATCGTGCGCTATGTCATTCTTGGCATCACGCTGATGGTGGTGCTGCAACAATTCGGCGTTGAAACCGCGAGCCTCATTGCGGTGCTCGGCACCATCGGCCTCGCCATTGGCCTTGCCCTGCAAGGCACGCTGTCAAACGTTGCCGCCGGACTGATGCTGCTGTTCCTGCGCCCGTTCGAGGTGGGTGATCATGTCGAAGCTGGCGGGGCTGAAGGCAATGTGCTCGGCATCGACCTGTTCCACACCAACCTGCGCACCGTCGATGGCGTTGATATTGTCATCCCGAACGGCGCAATTCTGTCGGGCGCGATCAAGAATATGTCGCGCTTCCCCGAACGCATCATTGCCGTGAACATTTCCGTCGCAGCGGATGCCGATCTCGGCAAGGCGGTCACGGCGCTGCGCGAAACCGTTGCAGCCCAGCCCGATCTCAAGCACGCGGGCGAAAACAATGTGTTTGTGCGCGCCCTGCCCGCCGGCGGCGGTGAATTGTCCCTGACCGTATGGGTCAAGAATGAGCAGTTCCGCGCCGCCCGTTCCGCCCTGCTGATGGCGATCAAGGAACGTTTTGTGCGCGATGGCATCGCGTTCGCGTAAGGCTCGCCGTCAAGAGACATCGCACAGCAAAAAGGCCGGTGTGACCGGCCTTTTTTATTGTGCGGATGGCTGGATCTTATTCCGCCGCCTGCGAATGGAGCCGCTCCTCGCGCGCCAGCAATTTGTTGAGCGCCGAGAGATAGGCCTTGGCCGACGACACCAGCGTATCCGGGTCAGCGCCCTTGCCGGTGAAGGTCTTGCCTTCGGCCTGCAGCCGCACGGACACCTCCGCCTGCGCATCCGTGCCCGCCGTCACCGCGTGGACCTGATAAAGTTCCAGCACCGCCTCGTGCGGCACCAGCATCTTGATCGCGTTGAAGGTCGCATCGACCGGACCATTGCCGGTGGATTGCACGGTGCGGTGCACACCGTCGATGTCGAGCGTCAATGTGCAGACCTGCGGCCCCAGCGTGCCGGCGACGACGAGCAGGGACAGCACTTTCATGCGGTCGCGCGCATTGGCGAGGTTCTCATCGACCAACGCCTCGATATCCTCGTCATAAATTTCCTTCTTTCGGTCGGCCAGCGCCTTGAACCGGACGAACGCATCATCGAGCTGGTTGTCGGAGAGCGTGTAGCCCAGCGTTTTCAACTTGTCGCGGAAGGCGTTACGGCCGGAATGCTTGCCCATGACCAGCGAGGTTTTTGACACGCCGACCGACTCCGGCGTCATGATTTCGTAGGTCTGCGTATTTTTCAGCATGCCATCCTGATGGATGCCGCTTTCATGCGCGAACGCATTCCGCCCGACGATGGCCTTGTTGTATTGCACCGGGAACGAGGTCACCGCTGACACGAGCTTGGACGCGCGCATCAGCATTTCGCTCTTCACGCCGGTCTCGTAGGGGAAAATATCGCCGCGCACCTTGAGCGCCATGACGATTTCTTCCAGCGCCGCATTGCCGGCCCGCTCGCCGATGCCGTTCAGCGTGCATTCGATCTGGCGCGCGCCGCCTTCGACGCCCGCGACCGAATTGGCGACCGCCATGCCGAGGTCATTGTGGCAATGCACCGAAAACACCGCCTTGTCCGAATTCGGCACGCGCTCACGCACCATGCGGAACAGGGCGCGATACTCGTCCGGCGCGGAATAGCCGACCGTGTCGGGAATATTGATCGTCGTCGCGCCGGCCTTGATCGCCGCCTCCACGCAGCGGCAGAGATAATCATGCTCGGTGCGGGTGCCGTCTTCCGCCGACCATTCCACATCCTCCACATGGTTGCGCGCCCGCGTCACCTGCGCGACGACGAGATCGAGCACCTGCTCCGGCGTTTTCTGGAGCTTGTATTTCATATGCACCGGCGAGGTGCTGATGAAGGTGTGGATGCGCGGCCGCCGCGCCTTCTTCACCGCCTCCGCTGCCCGGTCGATGTCCCCGAAGGCGGCGCGCGCGAGACCGGCGACCGTGGCGTTCTTCACTCGCTGGGCGATCAGGGACACCGCCTCGAAATCACCGTTGGAGGCAATCGGGAATCCCGCCTCGATGATATCGACGCCCATTTCATCGAGCATATCCGCGACCTGGAGCTTTTCTTCCAGTGTCATGGTAGCGCCGGGGCACTGCTCGCCATCGCGCAATGTGGTGTCAAAAATAACGACGCGATCTTTCGCCATCGTTCAGTTCCTTCTGTCGGAAGCGCTGGCGGGCTTAAGCCGGACGCAGCGCGTAAAGGGCAAATGTGCCGCGTGAGGTGCACGCGCGCAGGGTGGCTTGACGGAACATCCCCTGA
>JBOFFO010000436.1:0-1635 GCA_051648665.1 Beijerinckiaceae bacterium
AGTATTATAATACCGTATACAGGTATAATAATACCTACTCTATCAAGCCATTGAAATATAACATGTAAACAGATATCCAGTAAGGCACGATGTCCTTGACGGGCGGCAGTCTCGCGCTTATACGCACGCCACCTGCCGCTGCGCATCCGGCGCTGCGGCATCAAACTTTTCTCCAGCAGGGAAACAGCGATGAAGACCTTTTCGCTCAAGCCCGCCGATGTCGAGAAGAAGTGGGTGGTGATCGATGCGAAGGGCCTCGTTGTGGGCCGTCTCGCGTCTGTGGTGGCCATGCGTCTGCGTGGCAAGCACAAGGCCAATTTCACCCCCCATGTCGATTGCGGCGACAATGTCATCGTGATCAACGCCGACAAGGTGGTGCTCACGGGCCGCAAGCGCGACCAGAAGATGTATTACCATCACACCGGTTATATCGGTGGCATCAAGGAACGGTCCGCCAAGTTCATTCTTGAAGGCCGCTTCCCGGAGCGGATCGTCGAAAAGGCGGTCGAACGCATGCTGCCGCGCGGCCCGCTGTTCCGCCAGATTCTCGGCAATCTGCGCGTTTACAAGGGCAGTGAGCATCCGCATGCGGCGCAGAACCCGCAGGCGCTTGATGTTGCCGCCATGAACTCCAAGAACACGAGGGTCTGACGATGGCGGAAATCATTTCATCGCTCGCCGATCTCGGCGCCGCCAAGCCGGCCACCGCGCAGGCGGAAGCGCCGCGCCATGTCCAGAAGCTCGACAAGCAGGGCCGGGCCTACGCCACTGGCAAGCGCAAGGATGCGGTCGCCCGCGTCTGGATCAAGCCGGGCAAGGGCAAGATCACCATCAACGAGCGCCCGATTGAAGTTTATTTCGCGCGCCCTGTATTGCAGCTTGTGCTGCGCCAGCCGCTGATGATTGCCCAGCGCATGGACCAGTATGACATCAATGTCGCGGTCCATGGCGGCGGTCTGTCCGGTCAGGCGGGCGCGGTGCGCCACGGCCTGTCCAAAGCGCTGACCTATTACGAGCCGGAACTGCGGGGCATCCTCAAGAAGGAAGGCTTCCTGACCCGCGACAGCCGCGTTGTCGAACGCAAGAAGTACGGCAAGGCCAAGGCCCGCCGCAGCTTCCAGTTCTCGAAGCGCTAAGCTTTTGTCTTCCAACAAAAAGGCGGCCTCCTTGGGCCGCCTTTTTTATTGCATCGCGCGAACCGAAGGTCCGTGAAACGAAAAAGTGGGCACCGGTTTTTCGGTAAATGCGATGCAAGAAAAAAGCGAGATTATCATGTCTGACGAAATCACCCGCGACAGCAACGGCAATCAGCTCAATGATGGCGACAGCGTTACCCTGATCAAGGATCTGAAGGTCAAGGGCGCCAACGCCACGCTCAAGCGCGGCACGCTGGTCAAGAATATCCGCCTCACCGGCGATCCGGCGGAAATCGAATGCAATGCCGAAAAAATCAAGGGCCTCGTGCTGCGCACGGAATTTCTGAAGAAGGCGTGAGGGCCGGAACAGAAATTACCGCGCCACAGCAATCGTGATGGTTGCTGCTGCCGTGCCATCCGCCTGCCGTTGCGGCGTCAGCAAGACCTGATCCGCTGCTGCACCGAGCCGGCGGATAATGCTGTCCCGTTGCAGGTCGGT
>JBOFFO010000437.1:0-2218 GCA_051648665.1 Beijerinckiaceae bacterium
CCCTCTTTCGTGCTCAATGCGCTTGCTTCACGCCCCGCTTCCATCGTCGATGAGGTTGAGGCGATGAAGAACGCCAAGGATGGCGACATGGGCAATGGCTGGCTGACGCGTAACTCCGCCGGCACCGGCCCGTTCACCCTGCGCGCCTGGCGCGCCGGTGAAGGCGTGACGCTGGACGCTAACCCGAACCATTTCCGCGGCGCGCCGAAAATGCGCCAGGTGGTGCTGCGCCATGTGGCGGAAGCCGGCGCACAGCGCCTGATGATCGAGAACGGCGACGCGGATATTGCCCGCAATCTCGGACCGGATCAGGTGGCCGGCCTTTCAGGCAAGCCCGAAGTGGCCATCGAGATCTATCCGCAGGCGGCGGTGCATTTTCTCAGCTTCAACATTAAGCATGACAAGCTGAAAAATCCGGCCCTTTGGGAAGCCCTGCGCTGGCTGATTGACTATGACGGCATCGCAACAACGCTGTTGCGCGGGCAGATGAAAGTGCATCAGGCCTTCTGGCCTTCGGGCTTTGCCGGCAGTGTGGAGGACCGGCCCTACAAGCTCGATGTGGCGAAGGCGAAGGATATTCTTGCCAAGGCCAACATTGCGCCGGGCCTGACCATCGACATGGATGTGATTTCTTCCGCGCCCTTTACGGACATCGGCCAGTCGATCCAGAGCACGATGGCGCAGGCCGGCATCAAGCTCAATCTTGTGCCGGGGTCATCAGCGCAAGTCATCACAAAATACCGCGCGCGCAACCATGAGGCGATGCTGCTCTATTGGGGGCCGGATTTCATGGACCCGCACTCCAACGCCAAGGCCTTCGCCTACAATGTCGACAATGCGGACACCGCGCCGCAGAGCACCACGACATGGCGCAATTCCTGGGCGCCGAAAGAGCTTTCGGACAAGACCCGCGCGGCGCTGGTCGAACCGGATGCGGCCAAACGGCTCGACATGTATCGGGAATTGCAGCGGTCTGTGATGAAAGAAGCGCCGTGGGCGATCACTTTCCAGGCGCAGGCACAGGTGGCGCGGCGCGCTGACGTGAAAGGCTTCGTGCATGGGCCGGTCAGCGATCTCATCTTTTACCGCAACGTGACGAAATGAGCCGCGCAACCACCGTTACATAAAAAACGGGGCGCCATGCGCCCCGTTTTTTTTCAATCAAACGTCACGAAGGCGCGCGCTGTTTCGCGGTCATAACCGCGCGTCGCCGTCAACAGCTGGCGCGTGTAAGCCTCGCGCAACTCCCCGGCGCGCAAGGCTGACGCACTGGTCTCCTCGACAATGCGTCCGCCATTCATCACCGCGATGCGCTCACACATATGCGCCACCACCGCCAGATTATGGCTGACCAGCACCATGGTAAGGTTGCGTTCGCGGCGTAATTTCTGCAACAGGTTGAGCACTTCGGCCTGAATGGAAACATCGAGCGCCGAGGTTGGCTCATCGAGCAGCAAAATTTGCGGCTCCAGCACCAGAGCGCGCGCAATGGCGACGCGCTGGCGTTGCCCGCCCGATAATTGATGCGGATAACGGAAGCGGAAGCCTGATCCCAGACCGACATCCTGAAGCGCGCGGGTAATGCGCTTTTCAGCCTGATCAAGGCCATGAATGGCGATCGGCTCCGCCAGCGTGCGATCCACGGTCTGCTTCGGGTGCAGACTGCCGAAAGGATCCTGAAAGACCATCTGCACGCTGCGGTAAAATGATTTGTCACGATGGCGCTGCTGCGGAACACCATTGACCTTGATCGTGCCAGTCCAGTCCGGATTGAGGCCGGAAATCGCGCGCAATACGGTCGATTTTCCTGAACCGGATTCTCCGACGATGCCATAGCTCTCGCCAGCAGCAATGGTGATATGGGCATCGCGCACGGCATGCAGCGCGCCGAAACGGATATTCAGATTTTCAATCGTGATGGCAGGATGTGTCATGCGAGCCACGCCGGATCACGGCTGAGCGTCGGCAAATCGCCATCGATGCGGTCCATTTCCGGCAGGCATCGCAGCAGCCCTTGCGTGTAGGGATGATGCGCCTTGGCCAGATCGCGCGCCGCCAATGTCTCCATCGCCTTGCCGCCATACATAACGATGACCCGGTCGCAGAACGACGCCACCAGCGACAGGTCATGGCTGATGAAAATCAGCCCCATGCCGCGCTCGCTGACAAGATCATCGAGAATGGCCAGCACCTGCATCGACACAGTGACATCGAGTGC
>JBOFFO010000438.1:0-3154 GCA_051648665.1 Beijerinckiaceae bacterium
GCGGCCGATCTGGAAGCCGGTGTTGTTGATACAATCATGGATATGCAGGAGTTAGGCGCTGCCGGACAGGACCGGGTTCAATTTGAGGGGCTGCGATATAATCAGGTGATCTGGTATAATCAGGGCAGTTCAGCGGTGATCCAGGTTGTGCTCGATACGGGCGGTTCGGCCTATGTCGAGATCAGGAACTTCTCTCTGGCCCAATTGCACGATCAGTATGACTTTGTCTGACGACCAATGCTGCGGGATGGGTGCTCTTGTCGAGGAATTTTAAGCATTGCGGAGAAGACAAAAAGCGCCGGCTGGGTGTGGATTCAACCATCCCGAAGCGGATCCAGTACAAGAAGTTCAAGAGGTGAGAAAAAGCCCTGCAACCGCAGGGCTTTTTATTTTCCCATCCAGAACACATCCCCCTCGCTTTCCTCCGTATCGAGCCAGAGGAACGCCACATCGGGGAACTGCTCTTCCAGAATATCCCGGTCGGTGCCGATTTCGCAGAGCATGCCGCCGCCCTTGTTCAGATGCTTCGGCGCGTCCGCGAGTATCTTTCGCACGATATCGAAACCATCCATGCCGCCATCGAGCGCCATCACCGGTTCGGCGCGAAATTCAGGCGGCAGCATCGCCATCGTCACCGCATCGACATAGGGCGGGTTGGTGAGGATGAGATCGAATTTTTTCTTGCCGAGCGGCGCAAATAAATCGCCGTGATGCAGCGTGATGCGATCCTCAAGGCCATAGGCCGCGACATTTTTCGTGGCCACCGCGAGCGCGTCTTTCGATAAATCAACCGCGTCCACACGCGCATTCGGAAAAACATGCGCAGCGATGATCGCGAGGCAGCCCGAGCCAGTGCAGAGATCGAGCACGGAGGAAATGGCCGCCGGGTCGGGGATGAGTGCGCCATCGCCCACCACATGATCTTTCGTGAGCAATTCGCCGATGAAGGAGCGCGGCACAATCACGCGTTCATCGACATAGAACGGCATGCCCTGCTGATAGACCTTGTTGAGCAGATAGGCGGCAGGCTTGCGGGTGGTGACGCGTGTGTCGATCAGCGCGCAGATTTTTTCCCGCTCTGCTAATGTCAGCCGGGCATCGAGCCACGGGTTGATGTCATCGACCGGCAGCGACAGCGCTTCGAGCAGGATGAAGGCGGCTTCATCGAGCGCGGAGGATGCGCCATGTCCGTGATAGAGGTCGGTGGCGCGAAACCGTGTCAGCGCGTAGCGCAGCAGGTCACGCAGGGTGAAAAGTTCGGTGGCGGGGTGGGGCGGGGTGCTCTTGGTCATGGCGGCCAAGAACCGCGCGGCAGCTTGGGCGTCAAGCTGTCTTGGACGTGAGGCTGTCTTGCGCGGCTCCCGGAGCAGGCGCAGAACGGCGGCGCTTCCATTGCGGACCCGCCCATGACCACGACCCATTTTTTCCCGACCAAAATTTACCGGACACGTCTGACCGGCGCGGCCGCCACGCGCCTGAACGACGAGATTGAGGCGGCGGCCTATTCCATTGCGGACGATGATGCGGCCGGGCAGCGCTGGTGCGAGGAAAACAACTATGTTGGCTATACCTCCTACGCCTCGCTGGACGATCTGCCCTGGCGCTTCCCCACCTTCGCCGCGCTGAAGAAGCATCTCGACCGGCATGTGGCGGCGTTCGTCGCAGAGCTGGAATTCGACCTGCGCGGCGGAGCCGTGGTGCTGGATGACCTTTGGATCAACATTCTGCCGCAGGGCGGGGTCCATAGCGGCCATCTCCATCCCAACAGCGTCATTTCCGGCACCTATTATGTGACAATTCCGAAGGGCGCCTCGGCGATCAAATTCGAGGACCCGCGTCACCCCATGATGATGGCTGCCCCGCCGCGCCGGAAGGGCGCGAAGACGGAGAACCGCAGTTTCATCTATGTCGAGCCGCAGCCGCGCACCCTCGTGCTGTGGGAAAGCTGGCTGCGCCATGAGGTGCCGATGAACAGGGCGGAGGAGGACCGGGTGTCGGTCAGCTTCAATTACCGCTGGGACCGGCAGGCGGCCGCGACCGCCGAAACGATGGCGGATTGATGGGGAAAGCAGCGCGCCGCGCGGGTGCGGCCCGTCCCTGAATCGGCTAGTCTGGCCCCATGAAAGCCTATCTCGATCTCATGCGCCGCGTTCTCGATGAGGGCGTGCAGAAATCAGACCGCACCGGCACCGGCACGCTCTCGGTGTTCGGCCACCAGATGCGCTTCGACCTGTCGGAAGGGTTTCCGATGGTCACGACCAAGAAGCTGCACTGGAAGTCGATTGCCCATGAACTGCTGTGGTTCATCAGGGGTGACACCAACATCGCCTATCTGAAGGAGCATGGCGTCTCGATCTGGGATGAGTGGGCGGACGAAAAGGGCGATCTCGGACCCGTCTATGGCAAGCAATGGCGGTCATGGGCCGGCGCTGACGGCAAGACCGTGGATCAGATCCAGTGGGTGCTCGATGAAATCCGCAGGAACCCGGATTCGCGCCGGCTGATCGTGTCGTCCTGGAACCCGGCGGATATTCCGCAGATGGCGCTCGCGCCCTGCCACTGCCTGTTCCAGTTCTATGTGCAGGAGGGGCGGCTGTCTTGCCAGCTCTACCAGCGCTCGGCGGATATTTTTCTCGGCGTGCCCTTCAACATCGCCAGTTACGCGCTGCTGACGCAGATGATGGCCCATGTCACCGGCCTGCAGCCCGGCGATTTCGTCCATTCCTTTGGCGATGCGCACTTGTATCTGAATCATCTTGAGCAGGTGCGCTTGCAATTAACCCGCGAGCCGAAGCCGCTGCCAACACTGCGGCTCAATCCGGCGGTGCGGTCCCTTTTCGATTTTACCTTCGATGACATCGTGCTGGAGAATTATGACGCGCACCCGCTGATCAAAGCGCCGGTGGCGGTTTGATCGCTGCGTCCGAAGGCATGCCTGTGCCCGTGGTCATTGTCGCCGCGTTGGCAAAAAATCGCGTCATCGGCCGCGACAATGACATGCCGTGGCATCTGCCCGCAGACCTGAAGCATTTTCGCGCACTCACCATGGGCAAGCCGATGGTCATGGGCCGCCGCACCTTCCAGTCCATCGGCAAGCCCTTGCCGGGACGGGAAACCATCGTCGTCACGCGCGACGCGGCCTTTCCGTTGCCGT
>JBOFFO010000439.1:0-3575 GCA_051648665.1 Beijerinckiaceae bacterium
GGCGCTAGGTTGGCTTCATCGAATTATCCACCAACCGGGAAAGTGACCCCATGAAAAATTCTCTCCGCCTTCTGGCTGTTGCCAGTGTCAGCCTCCTTGCTGTGGCAACGGCCAGCGCTGCTGACTTGCCGTCCCGCAAATTCGCGCCTGCGACCGCGCCGGTCGCGTTTGTACCGGCCTTTACCTGGACTGGCTTCTATGTCGGTCTTCAGGGCGGCTATCGCTGGAGCGACACGAAGGGCACCGTTAGCAACGTGCCGGTCGCTGCGCCTTTCCCGGTCGGTTACGGCTATGATTCCGATGGCTGGATGATTGGTGGCCATATTGGCTACAACTACCAGATCAACCAGTTCGTCGTCGGTCTGGAAGGCGACATTGAGTGGTCGGACAGCAAGAAGACGGCGCTCTATACTGCCCCGATCGGCTGGTATCATCGCACGTCGATGGAATGGCAGGCCTCGCTGCGCGCCCGCTTCGGTATCGCGTTTGACCGCACCCTGCTCTACGTGACCGGCGGTCTCGCCTATGCCGATATCAACCATCAGTTCGGCACCACGCTGGGCGGCGTGCCGGTCGCTCCGGCGCTGCTCAGCTATGGCAAGGACAAGTGGGGCTGGACGGTCGGCGCTGGCGTGGAGCATGCCTTCACCAACAACTTCACCGCGCGCCTCGAATATCGCTACACCGATTTCGGTCGCATCTCTGCGGCGAGCGCAACGTTCGCTGACTCCGCCAAGGTGAACAGCCACGCAATCCGCGCCGGCATCTCCTACAAGTTCTGATTGCCATTGGCGTCGAACAAGAAAAACCCGGCAGCAATGCCGGGTTTTTTATTGTCTGCCAGTCAGCCCTGCGCCGGCATGGAGCGGGATATTTCAGCGAACGCATTGGCTGGCGGAATTGCCGTCCAGCCCGGCATCTGGTGACGGAACCATGTCATCTGCCGCTTGGCATAGGCGCGCGTATCCGCCTGCCCTTTTGCCACGGCTTCTGCCAAGCCAATTTCATTGTCGAGATAGCGGAGCAGGCTGGGCACGCCATGAGCACGCATCACCGGCAGCGCCGGATCGAGCTGGCGAGACCGTAACCGCTCCACTTCATCAAGCGCGCCGCGCGCCATCATGGTTTCAAACCGTCGATCAATGGCGGAGCGCAGCACCACACGATCAGGCGTCAGAAATATCTTGAGACAGCGCGCCGGATCGAGCACCGGCGCTTCGCGCGCGTCCTGAAACGTTGCGAGTGATTGACCGGTGGCGGCCAGAACCTCCAGCGCGCGCAGGATTCTTTGCGGGTCCGTCGGACGCAGGCGTGCAGCCATCGCAGGATCACGCGCGGCCAGTTCAGCATGCAGCGCCTGTGGGGTTTGGTCGACGGCCTGAGCGCGGATGGCGGCACGAATCTCATTGGGCACTGGCGGAATACGCGACAAACCCTCGGTCAATGCCTTGAAATACAGCCCTGTGCCACCGACAAACACCGGCAAACGGCTCTCGGCACGCACTTGGGCCGCCGCATCGCTGGCAGCGCGCGCCCAGCGCCCGGCGGAGAAATTTTCAGCCCCATCAACCGTGCCGAACAGGCGGTGCGGGGCGAGTTCCATCTCCGCGGCTGTCGGACGCGCCGTGATAATGGCAAGATCGCGATAGACCTGCATGGAATCCGCGTTGATGACAGTGCCGCGCCACGCCTGCGCGCAGGCAATCGCCAGCGCAGACTTGCCGCTGGCGGTCGGACCTGCAATGAGCAGCGCATCCCACTTCATTGTTCCGTTGTGCCGCCTGTGTTGACTGTTGCCACGCTTGTTTCAAACCCTGCCACGCCTGCGCTGGCAACCTCGGACGTCAGGCGCGCTACCGCTGCGACAGGATCTTCGCAACCGCCGGTTTGGCTGGCCGATGGCATAGCAGCGGATGTTTTCTTCACAGCCAGCGAAGCAGCGGCCGTCCTTACGGCCCGCATCCGGGAGGCGCTGGGCGATGCCCCTGTCGATGTCATCGTTCAGCCGGTCGCACAACGCCGCAAGACATTGTTCCTCGCCGACATGGACTCAACCATGATCGGGCAGGAATGCATCGATGAACTCGCTGATTTCGTCGGGTTGAAAGAGCAAGTCTCTACGATCACCGAGCGGGCCATGCGCGGCGAGTTGCCATTCGAGCCAGCGCTGCGCGAGCGCGTCGCCCTGCTGAAAGGCCTGCCCGTTGCAGTGGTGGACCGCATCATTTCCGAGCGGATCACCCTGACGCCGGGTGGCCGGGAACTGGTGCAGACCATGCGCGCGCGCGGCGGTTATACCTGCCTCGTCTCCGGCGGCTTCACGCTGTTCACGAGCAAAATCGGCGCGATGATCGGATTTGACGAGCACCGCTCGAATGAGTTGCTGGTGGATGGCGGTATGCTTGCTGGAGCTGTCGCCGAACCTATTCTCGGCAAGCAGGCGAAACTCGATACGCTGACGGAATTACGCACGCGCCACGGGCTATCTGCCACCGACACGATGGCTGCAGGGGATGGCGCCAATGATCTCGCCATGCTGGGTGAAGCCGGTCTTGGCGTCGCGTTCCATGCCAAGCCGGCGGTGGCTGCCGCTGCGCACGCGCGTATCGATCACGCCGACCTCACAGCCCTGCTGTATGCACAAGGCTATCGGCGCGATGAATTTGTGACCGGCTGACTGCGAAAAAAAAGGCGGCCCGAAGGCCGCTGTTAATGGCTCATCCTACCCTTGCCGGTCAGTTGATCGGCAGCGCGACGAAGCGAACTTCACCCTGCGCATTGGCAACAAGGAACAGGGCAGACTTCCGGCCTTCTTTCTTCAGCGCATCAATGCGCGCGGTCACGTCCGCCGGTCTGGATACGGACTCCTGACCGATTTCCTGAATCACATCGCCGGGCTGCAAACGCTTGTCTGATGCAGCGGAATCGGGATCCACACCAACAATCAGCACACCCTTGACCGTATCCTTGATGCTGAAGCGGCGCTTCAGATCATCCGTAATCGCTGACAGGCTCATGCCCAGCATTTTCTGAGGCTGCTGGGAATCACCCGTTGCAGCCGGCGGGCGGCGGGCGGCGGGCGTGTTCGATGCCGTCTCATCAAGACGCGCGATCTTGATGGAGAGCGTAATTTCCTTGCCCTTGCGCATAAGCTGCACTGGGACGGTCTTGTCCACCGGCGTGCTCGCGACGATGCGTGGCAATTCCTGCGAATCCTTCACATCGCGCCCGTCGAATTTCAGAATGACATCACCAACCTCGACGCCGCCGGATTTCGCCGGGCCCTTCTCATCGACGCCGGCAATGAGCGCGCCGCGGGCGCGGCCGAGATTGAGCGCTTCGGCTGTGGTATCATCGACAGCCTGGATGCGCACGCCAAGCCAGCCCCGGCGCGTTTCGCCAAATTCCCGGAGCTGCTTGACGATATCCATCGCAATGTTGGACGGCACGGCAAACCCAATGCCGATCGAGCCGCCCGATGGCGACAGGATTGCGGTGTTCACACCGATCACTTCACCGCTCATATTGAACAGCGGGCCGCCGGAATTGCCTTTATTGATGGCCGCATCGGTCTG
>JBOFFO010000440.1:0-2744 GCA_051648665.1 Beijerinckiaceae bacterium
ATGGCCTGCCCGGTGATCGCGCCGGCATCGGGCTGACACAGAAAGCGCACCGTCGCGGCCACCTCCTGCGGCGTAATCAGACGGCCTTGCGGATTGGCGCGGGCCAGCGCAGCGCGCGCCTCCTCAGCGTTGCGGCCCGTCTTTACGGTGATCGCATCGACGGACCGTTCCAGCATCGGCGTTTCGGTAAATCCGGGGCACACCGCATTCACCGTGAGCGGCAGGGACGCACATTCCACGGCCAGCGCCCGCATGAGGCCAACCACGCCATGCTTGGCCGCCACATAGGGCGCGACATAGGCATAGCCTTTCAGCCCGGCGGTTGACGCCACGAACACAACCCGCCGCACCGTTCCCGCCACCACGGGCAGGCGCGCCACATCGCCCAGCGCTGCCTGCACAGTGTTGAATGCGCCGGTGAGATTGACCGCCAGCATGCGCTGCCATTGCGCCGCATCGATGCGCGCGAAAGGCGCACTTTCCGCCGCGCCGGCATTGGCAATGACAATATCAACAGGACCATGCGCGCCGCGCGCGGCAGCGAGCGCTTGCGCCAGCGAATCCATGTCCGTCACATCACAGGAAATTCCTGTCGCGCGCGGCAATTGTTGCGCCAGCGTTTGCAAGGGTCCAATCCGCCGCCCCAGCAGGGACAGCGCCGCGCCCTCCTCCGCCAGCACGCGCGCAATCGCGGCGCCGATGCCGGTGCCGCCGCCTGTGATCAGAACGTGATGATCCTTCAGCATGGACATGGCGCTGGCGTCAGACCTTGAGTTGCGGCGGTTCAACCCGCGTCGCCAGACGATAGGCCTGATCGCGCCCCGCTTCATAGGGCTGGGGCCACGCCACACCGCGATAATTCTGGCCCACCGCCGCATGCAGCGTCCAGTACGGATCGGCCAGATGCGGCCGGCCGATACAACAAAGGTCAGCGCGGCCCGCCATCAGAATTGAATTCACATGATCAGGTTCGAAGATATTGCCGACCGCCATGACGGCGATGCCGCTCTCGTTGCGAATCTGGTCGGCAAACGGCGTCTGGAACATGCGGCCATAGACCGGCCTGGCTTGTGTCGAGGTCTGCCCGGCGGACACGTCGATCACATCCGCGCCGGCCCGCGCGAAATGCTGCGCGATGATCACGGACTCATCCGGCGTAATGCCATCCGGGCCAACCCAGTCCGTCGCTGAAATACGCACCGACATCGGCTTGTGGGACGGCCAGGCCGCACGCACGGCCTCGAAAACCTCCAGCGGATAGCGCAGGCGATTATCAAGCGTGCCGCCATAATCATCGCTGCGCTGGTTGGTCAGCGGCGTGATGAAGGCCGAGAGCAGGTAGCCGTGTGCGCAATGCAGTTCCAGCATGTCGAACCCGGCGCGGTCCGCCATCTGCGCAGCACGCACAAAATCATCGCGCACCCGGACCATATCCGCGCGCGTCATCGCCTGCGGCACCTGATTGGCGGGAGACCACGCCACCGGCGACGGGGCATAAAGCGGCCAGTTGCCCGCCGGCAACGGCTCATCCATCCCCTCCCAGCCGATGCGCGTCGAACCCTTCGGCCCGGCATGGCCGAGCTGGATGCAGATTTTCGTATCGGTTTCCGCATGCACGAAATCGACAATGCGTTTCCATGCCACCTCATGCGCTGGCGCATAAAGGCCGGGGCAGCCGGGCGTGATCCGCGCATCGGCGGAAACGCAGGTCATTTCCGTGACCACCATCGCCGCGCCGCCCTTGGCGCGCTCGCCGTAATGCACGAGATGCCAGTCGGTCGGGCAGCCATCGACGGCCTTGTATTGCGCCATCGGCGACACAACGATGCGGTTCTTCAATTCCATTTCGCGCAGCCGGTAGGGCACGAACATCGGCGGCCGTTCCGCCTGCGGCGCACGCCCCGTCGCCTCCTGCTCGAACCAGCGCTCGGCCTGCCCAAGCCACGCCGCATCGCGCGCGCGCAGATTTTCATGGCTGATGCGCTGCGACCGCGTCAGCAAGGAATAGGCGAATTGCGGCGGCGCGAGATCGAGATAGCGCTCGACATTCTCGAACCATTCGATCGAATTGCGCGCCGCACTTTGCAGGCGCAACACCTCAACACGCCGGTCATTCTCATAGCGCGCGAAGGCCGCCTGCATGCCCGGTTCGCTGTGCAGATAGCGTGCAAGGTCGATGGCGCTTTCCACCGCGAGCTTGGAGCCGGAGCCGATGGAGAAATGCGCGGTCGCCGCCGCATCGCCCATCAGCACGATATTCTCGTGCGACCAGCGCTCGCACAGCACACGGCTGAAATTCAGCCAGGCCGAGCCGCGCAGATGGCGCGCGTTGGTCATCAGCTTGTGACCGCCAAGATACTTCGCAAAAATCCGCTCGCACGCCGCAATGGTTTCGTCCTGCGACATGGAATCGAAGCCGAAATTGCGCCACGTCTCTTCCGTGCATTCCACGATGAAGGTCGCCGTGTCCTTGTCGAACTGGTAGGCATGGACCCATATCCAGCCCTGAGGCGTATGCTCGAAAATAAAAGTGAAAGCGTCGTTGAATTTCTGGTGCGTGCCGAGCCAGATATATTTGCAGGCCCGCACATCAATGTCCGGCTTGAACACATCCGCATGCGCCGCGCGCACCCGGGAATTGATGCCATCCGCCGCTACGACGAGATCATAGTCCTTGAAATTGTCGAAAGTTTCGACATCCGCCTCAAACACCAGCTTCACGCCAAGGGCGGTGCAGCGGTCCT
>JBOFFO010000441.1:0-1583 GCA_051648665.1 Beijerinckiaceae bacterium
GGCGGCAGTGTTTATTGTGACACGTTCGCTGCTCCAGCATTTTTCCGAGCGCGCGCGCGCCGGCGGCGATGTGTTCTGTTACACCGTGGCCCAGATTGTCGGACCGGTGGCCGGACTCGTGCTTGGTCTCCTGTTTACGAAACTCTGGGGCGGCACACCGGCCATGGCGCTGGCCGGGTACGCGCTCGCGCAGGCGGCGATTTTGCCGTGGGGCTGGGCGCGCTCGGGCGCCGGGTTCCGGCCCGGCAAGCCGGGGCCGGATGTGATCGCGGCGATCCTCACTTACGGCTTGCCGCTGTTTTTCAGCGGCCTTGTCACATGGGTCAGCGTCAATGGCATCCGCGTCGTGGTCGAGCAGATGCGCGGCGTGGTGGAACTGGGCCTCATTTCGGTGGGCTGGGGCCTTGGCCAGCGGCTGTCATCGACCGCCGCCATGCTCGTCACCGCCGCCGCGTTTCCGCTGGCTGTGCAATCCTTCAACGCGGGCGACAGGCAGCGCGCCGTCGATCAGATCGCGCTCAATGGCTCGCTGCTGACAGGCGTGCTGGCCCCGGCAGCGGCGGGAATATTTCTCATCAATGAGCCGTTCGTGAAATGGCTGGTGGCGCAACCTTATTGGGCGGTGACGATTGCCGTGCTGCCGCTCGCGCTGTTGTCCGGCGTGCTGCGGAATTTGCGCGTGCATTTCGCCGATCAGGTTTTTCTGCTCTACGAGCGCACGGGCTGGGCGCTGGTGATCACTGTGCTGGAAGCGGCGGCAACCGTGATCGGCTGCGCCATCGGCCTGTGGACCGGCGGTCTTGTCGGCGCTGTGGCCGGCGCGGTGTGTGCGCATGCAATCATCACGGCGCTGGGATTTTCATTGGCCGTGACGATGCTGGGGCTGCGCATCCGCTGGGGCGACATGGCGCGCATTGCGCTCGCCACTCTGGCGATGGCGGCTGCGGTCTGGCCCTTGCGCGCGATGCCGGGCCTGTATGGTCTTCTCGCCAGTGTGAGCGCGGGCGCGGTTGTCTATGCGGCCGCCTTGCTCGCGCTTTATCCGGCAGTACTGCCCGCATTACGCGCCAAATTGCGCGCGAGACTCGCCTGACGGATCAAATCGGGATCAGCGTCATGCCGCGCGTGTCGAACGTGACGGAGACCGCCGTGCCCACCGGAATGGGCTGATGCACGCGCTTGTCGATGACAAACAATTCGCCCGCCGGTGATTGCACCGTATATTCCATATGCTTGCCGAGATAGGCCGCATGCGCGATGGAGCCTTCCACCGCATCCGGGATTTTCTCTGTGGCGAGATGAATGCTGTCGGGACGGATGGCAATTTTCGCCGCGCCGGTTTTCACATCGCGGTGCGGCAGCTTCAGCGGCAGGGTCGCCAGCCGCACATCCGCCTGCGATCCGCTCACGCCGCCGACCTCCGCGTCGACAATGTTGGAATCGCCAATGAAATCCGCGACAAACAGGCTGGCCGGCGCTTCATACAATTCGCGCGGCGTGCCGCTTTGCGCAATCACCGCATTCGCCATCACGATGACGCGGTCGGACACGGCCAGCGCCTCCTCCTGATCGTGCGTGACATA
>JBOFFO010000442.1:0-7345 GCA_051648665.1 Beijerinckiaceae bacterium
ACAATCATAGGCCGCGCCGGGTCTATCGTCATATCCTTGGCACCGCGCAGAACGATGATGTGCTGATCTATGAGGAGCAAGACGAAGGCTGGTTCGTGCATATCCGCCGCAGTGCCTCCGGCCGCTATGCGATTATTGACGCAGGAGACCATGAGACCTCGGAAAATCACCTCGTTGATCTCAACGATTTGAGTCAGCCCGTGAAATTGATCGCGATGCGCGAAACAGGGGTCCGCTATGATGCAGATGATCGCGATGACAGACTCTATATTCTGACCAACGCCGACGGAGCTGTGGATTTTAAGATCGTGGCAGCGCCGATCATATCACCACAACGTACGCACTGGCGCGATTTCGTGCCACACAGGCCCGGCATTTTTTTGCTTTCCCATGACCTGTTCGCCGGTCACATGGCGCGGCTTGAACGGGAAGATGCGCGACCCCGCATCGTCATTCATGACTTTGAGTCCGGCCAAGACCACGCCATTGCCTTCGCTGAGGAAGCGTATGCGCTGGGTCTTGATGGCGGTTATGAATTTGCGACGCGCACAGTGCGCTTCACCTATTCGTCCATGACTACACCGGCGCAGGTCTGGCAATATGATATGGCAACGCATGCGCGCACTCTCCTGAAAGAGCAGGACGTGCCGTCCGGCCATCGCCCGGCCGACTATGTGACGAAACGCATTTTTGCCACGGCACAAGATGGCGCGCAGATTCCGATCTCAATTCTGTATCACCGCAATACGGCCATCGATGGCCGTGCGCCGTTGCTGCTGTATGGTTATGGCTCCTATGGTTATGCCATTCCGGCTTCGTTTTCGACAAGCCGGCTGTCTCTGGTCGATCGCGGCTTTGTCTATGCCATCGCTCACATCCGCGGCGGCACAGAAAAAGGATGGGGCTGGTATATCGACGGGAAACGAGAGAAAAAAACCAACAGTTTTGATGATTTCTCTGCATGCGCCCGTGCCTTGATTGCAGCGAACTATACGAGCGAAAAGAATATCGTCGGGCATGGCGGCAGCGCCGGCGGCATGCTGATGGGTGCTGTGGCAAATCGCGCTGGCGCATTGTTTGCTGGCATCGTGGCGGAAGTGCCATTTGTCGATGTGCTCAATACAATGCTTGATGCCAGCCTGCCGCTGACGCCGCCGGAGTGGCCAGAATGGGGCAATCCAATTACTGAAGCGTCGGCCTTTCGTACGATCCTGTCCTATTCGCCTTATGACAATATCACCGCCCAGCCCTACCCGGCCATTCTGGCCATGGGCGGCCTCACCGATCCGCGCGTAACCTATTGGGAACCAGCAAAATGGATTGCGCGGCTTCGCGCGACCATGTCCGGCGGTGGGCCTGTCATGCTGCGCACCAACATGGATGCCGGTCATGGCGGCGCATCAGGCCGGTTTGACCGACTCGAGGAGGTGGCGCAGGTCTATGCTTTCGCCCTATGGGCGACAGGCCGGCATCATCCAGCGACGACATGAAAAGTGCGCCTTGAGCACGCTTTTTTCGCCCATATTTTCAGGATTTATAATTGTCGATAAAGTCGCGCAATTCATTGAAGGACGCGAATTCAAAACGTCCTGATGGCGTATCCGCCGCGATGGATCCGTCACTGAACATGGTGTACTGATTAGGCCCGCTCGAAAATGTGCGGGTCACGGTTTTTTCCAGCTGACCCTGTTCAGGCGCAACAGGCGTTTCTTCGCTCGAGATAACTTTTTCGCTTGCTACAGGCGCTTCTGGAACTGGCTCAGGCACTTCTTCGATATTTTTTTGCCATACAGAGCTCGTTGATCGCCGCCATTGGAAGCTTGACGATACAGGCTTGAGGGACTCAACACTTTCTGGTTCTGGGGCTGATGCAGGCGGCGGCTCCTTGATCGCGCTTTCCGTTAGCGTCTGCGTTGCATCAGACGGACGGTCGGGATGATTGTGCATCGACAGCGCCGTTTCTTCCTCGACCGACGGAGCTTCCGGCGAGATTTCGCCGCCTACATCAGAGGGTGCACGATCCAGCGACATATCCTGCACAATGGTTTCACGCATCGCATCCAGTGAAGGCACGGGTGGAATTGCGGCAATGTCGCGCGTGATTTCCTCGACATGAGCAATGTCGGCGTCGGCGCTGCCATCCTTAATCGGCTCGGATTCCTCCACAGCAGATTCAATCAACACCGCCAGTTCCGTACGGTCTTCTTCACTGAGGTCTGATGCGCTTGATACACCGACGTCCCCAGCTACTGCTGGCACCTCCCACATGGCTGCAATATCGCGCGATAGTTCATTATCCTGCTTGGCCACAGCGGCGCTTGGCGCGCCGGCCACATCCTGCAGCATCAGGTCGAATTCACGTTCGAGATCAAACGGCTTTGCCGGCGCAGCCGGCGCTTCCGTTTCTACCTGCGCAATGCTTTCACTTACAGGGCTATTGCCTGTGTCCGTCGCTTTCTCAAGCGCCGTCTCGGCATGCTCTGTGATTGAGCTAGGATCATTCAAAACAGGTAGCACATCGTCCGGCACTGGGAGCGCAGGAGCAGCATCAGACGAGCCTTGGCGTGCAGGCTTTGCAGCCTCATCGAGCGGCTCTTCTGAAACGCCGCTGACGGCAGGGCGATCAGCAACACTGGCGCTGACCGCAGCAGCAACAGCAGCAAGAGCACCGGCGCCGGCCAGGCCAGCGCCCGACGCAGTCGTTATGCCCCCGCTTGTGGTTGGCTTAATAGTCTCAGCGCGACCCGAAAAAGGCTGGACTTCCACCGAAGGCAGGCTCGCATTGTCAGCAGGGACCAAACTGCCTGAACCGGCATAGCCCATGGGCGGCGCGGCTTGGGCTGAACGACCGGACACCGTGTCCGGCGATGCGAATGGTCCCTCTGTATCTGCAAACGGCTCATCGGAGAGTTGCAAGGTCCGGCGGATGGCTGTCAGTTCGCGGACGGTCAACGCCAGACCAATGAGGATAGCGCCGGTGCAGAGGGCGATGGTGCCGCCGATTGCCGCAGCCAATGGCCGGTCGGGAACCACCGAATCAGTGCCAACCAGCAAAGCGCCAGCCCCGCCGAGTATGAGCATAACAGCAAGAATAAACAGCGTGACGACAGGCATTCGCGAACTTCCAAACCGCTTCATGGGGTTAACCATGCCAGATTAGGGTTTCGAGAGCGTCAATGACAATCCGGGCCGTTGCCGCCGGCCCATGCGGCCACTAGGTTTGAAGTACCAGCCGCTTGCGGCAAGCCATTTCCCGACCAGCCCATCCGAGGAGCTAGCCATGTCCTTTTCCCTGCCGCCCCTGCCCTACGCCCACGATGCCCTCCAGCCTTACATGTCCCGGGAGACGCTGGAGTATCATCACGACAAGCATCATCTCGCCTATGTCGATAACGGCAACAAGCTGCTCGCCGGCAGTGAATGGGAAGGCAAGAGCCTCGAAGAGATCGTAAAGGGTTCCTTTGGAAAGAATGCGGGCCTCTTCAACAATGCGGGGCAGCACTACAACCATTTGCATTTCTGGAACTGGATGAAGCCCAATGGCGGCGGTGCCCTGCCCGCTGCGCTGGAAAAGGCCATCATCGCTGACCTCGGATCGGTCGCGAAAATGAAGGAAGATTTCATTGAAGCCGGCAAAGGCCAGTTCGGATCAGGCTGGTGCTGGCTTGCCGTTAAGGATGGCAAGATCACGGTAATGAAATCCGCCAATGGCGAAAGCCCGCTCGTACAGGGCGCTTCCCCCATTCTTGGATGTGATGTCTGGGAGCATTCCTATTACATTGACTACCGCAACCGCCGGCCCGACTACCTCAAGGCTTTTGTCGAAAACCTTGTGAACTGGGAATATGTGGCGGAGATGTATGCGAAGGCTGTAAAATAAGCGGAAGTTACGCAACAATCCTACTAAAATGGGTCTGTTCTCAGGCCCATTTTTATTTCAGGCCTGCCGCAGAAATATCCTTGAACCGCGCCAGTTTGACGCGGGCGTCAGCCAGCGCCGTCAAAAAATTTTCCCCCGCCAGAAAATCATACTCGTTCTGACGTGCTTCGCGCACGGGATCGAGGGATTGCAGTTCCGCATCCACATGGCCGGGATGGCACATCACAAGGTGCTGTTGCCCCGGTGCGATCAAATAGCTGCGGAAATAATTGGCATAGTCGTTGGCCGCATTGAAATCACTAAATCCTGAAAAGCCTTGATTGGTGGCCAGGCCCCGCCGGTGCGCCATGGCGGCAAAGCCTGTCGCCAATGTGCGAACGGTCAACGCCTTGCTGAGGAACAGCCGCCGCGCACGGATCGACGCCACGCGATCGGACGGGTGGCGCACATAGGGCGCTGCCGCGCCATACCGGCGCTGGAGCGCATCCAGCAGGGAACGGCGCACCCCCGGCAGCACATGCACATGCTGATGACCATCGACAAAATCAGGCGCGGACCCCATCGCCGCTTCATAGGCATCCAGCTGCCGCTCGATTTCCGACGCTATCTCAAGGCGGGCACGGGCCGAGCCCATGGCCGCCCGCCCCAAATCGGCCAATGCCGGCAAAATGCCTGTTGGCGCCACCGCAGGCATCGGCCCACAGGGTGCTGCGCAGGTGAGGTTGAGATGCAGGCCGAGATCAACCCGACCGCCATAATCCCGCAGGGCCGGCGCAAAGCGTGACCAATGGGGCCGGTTCGTCATCGCACATGTGGCGCTCAACCGGCCATGCTCCAGCAAGGACAAAATCGCCTGGCTGACGCCGGCGGTCATGGCGAAATCATCCGCACAAAGGATCAAGAGACGGCGTTCAGCGGCGGTTTGGGCGCTCTGTGTCATGGCGCTTCCTTAGCCTGCTTGAGCGCAGCCCGAAACTCGGCTCTTGTCCGCCCGATGAGTCCTACCATGCCCGAATCGCCCGTGCTCTCTGTGGTCGTGCCCGCCTTCAATGAAGGCGCGGGCATTGACCTGCTGCTGGGCAGACTTGTTCCGACGCTGGAATCGTTCGTTCCTTCATTCGAAATCATTCTGGTGGATGATGGCAGCGGCGACGATACGCTGGAGCGCCTGCACAAGGCGGCGGTTCACGATCCGCGCGTGCGCGCCCTGTCCTTCAGCCGCAATTTCGGCAAAGAGGTCGCCATCGCCGCCGGGCTTGATTATGCCCGCGGTCAAGCGGTTGTGATCATGGATGCAGACCTGCAGCATCCGCCGGAGGTTATCGGCGAGTTCCTCGCCAAATGGCGCGAAGGCTATGCCAATGTTTATGCCGTGCGACGCGACCGCGCCAATGAGAGCGCTGTGAAGCGCGGCTTTGCGCGGCTATTCTACCGGCTGTTCGGCCGCTTTGCCGAAACAGAACTGCCGCCGGGTGCTGGCGACTTCCGCCTGCTCGACCGCAAGGCGGTTGATGCCTTGCGGAAGCTGGGCGAGCGGGCGCGTTTTAATAAAGGGCTCTACGCATGGATCGGCTTCAAATCGACCGGCGTTCTTTTCGATGTGGCCGACCGCGCGCATGGTCAAAGCAAATTCAGCTATCGCAAGCTGACCCGTTTTGCTTTTGATGGGCTGGCCTCATTCACGACCATGCCGCTGCGGGTGTGGACCTATGTCGGTGCGCTGATCTCGATTTTCGCTTTCGCCTATGCGGTCATTTTTGTGATGCGCACATTGCTCTATGGCATCGATGTTCCCGGTTTCCCATCCCTGATTGTGTCCGTCACCTTCTTCGCGGGCGTGCAGCTGATTACGCTCGGCGTGCTGGGTGAATATATCGGGCGCATCTTTGCTGAAGTGAAGCGAAGGCCGCTTTATATCATTGAGGAACGCATCGGCTTTGACCAAGGCGCAGATGATACACCGGTCCGCGAAGAGCGTCGCAGCCTTCAGGATACCCCTTAGACCATGCTTAAGAAAATTCTTTCCGTCAGCGGCATAACGCTTGTCTCACGGCTCACCGGCTTTTTGCGCGACATTTTGCTGGCTGCTGTTCTGGGTGCGGGCATGCGTGCCGATGCGCTGGTCGTCGCCATGAAACTGCCCAACCATTTCCGCGCCATTTTTGCGGAAGGCGCATTTAACGCGGCCTATGTGCCGGCTCTCACGCGCCTGCACCAAAGCGCGGGTGAGCGCGCCGCACGGCTGTTCGCCAGCAAAATCCAGACTGTTCTGCTCCTGTCGCAGATTATTCTGCTGGCCTTGGCCATGGCCTTCATGCCTCTCATCGTGCGCCTGCTTGCGCCCGGATTCGTCAATGATCCGGAAAAATTCCGGCTGGCGGTCGACTTAAGCCGGATCACATTCCCCTATCTGCTGTTTATGGCATTGCTGGCGCAATATACCGGATCTTTGGCATCCGCTGGCCGATTTATCGCGGGCGCTGTTGCGCCTGTGCTTCTGAATGTGAGCATGATCGCGGCCCTGCTGATGGCAGCATATTTTCCGACAGCAGCTCATGCCGCCGCCTGGGGTATTTTTGCCGCTGGCATCGCTGAATTTCTGCTTGTCGCCATCGCTGCGCGCCGCGCCTCTGTCATGCCGGGGCTGGCACGCCCTGATCATGATCCGGCAATGAAGAATTTCTGGTCAGCCTTCTGGCCAGGCGTCATTGGTTCATCGGGCGTGCAAATCGCCATGTTCGCCGATCTGATCCTGTCCACGCTGTTGCCGGAAGGCGCACCTTCGCACATCTACTACGCGGACCGTATTTATCAGTTGCCTATCGGCGTCATTGCGGTGGCAGCAGGCACAGTGCTTCTGCCTGAAATGAGCCGCCGCATTGCAGCCGGCGACGAAAAAGGCGCCCATCATCAGCAATCGCGCACATTCTTGCTGACGCTGATACTGGCCGGCCCATGTATCGCGGCCTTCATCGCGATGCCGCATGTGATTATGCGGGGCGTCTTTCAACGCGGCGCTTTTACTGTGAACGATGCTTATGCATCCGGAGAAGTGCTTGCCGCCTATGCGCTTGGCCTCCCCGCAATTGTGTTGATCCGCAGTGCGGTCGCGAGCTTTCATGCACGCGGTGACACGAAAACGCCGATGATGATTTCCTTCGCGGCCATAGCAGTGAATGTCGCCCTGAAAATCATCCTTGCACCCCGGATTGGCGCGCCGGGGCTGGCACTTGCCACAGCGGCAGGGGCATGGATCAATCTGGGCGTCATTTCGTATTTGGCGCTGCGCCGCAACTATATGCGTGCGACACCTGATTTTCTGCCGCGTTTGCTTGTGTTGACGATCGCGACGGTGAGCGCTGGCGCTGTGTTCGTGGCGGCGGAAAGGTTCATACCGCCATTCTTCCCGGCGACGTTCGGCCTGCGGGATTTTGTGCTGATGGCAGCGATTGGACTGCCCGGTGT
>JBOFFO010000443.1:0-1928 GCA_051648665.1 Beijerinckiaceae bacterium
ACAACCGGGAAAAAATATAAACTGACAACAGTGCAGGTGCAGCCGCAGGACATCGAGATCGTCAAAAACGCCGTGAAGGAAATCTCCCTCCCGGCCTGGGCTGATGCGTGCGACAAGGTGAACCCCACCTGCTCGGCCACCTGGAAAAAGACCGTCGGTCCAATCATCGGCGCACAATGACACCGGCGAAAGGCCCCTGCGCTTTGCAGGGGCCAGTGCGGTCCGGGAGGGCGCGTTGAAATCTTTGCAAGGGCTGGCCGAAACGATTTTCGGCATCGCATTTGTCGTGCTTGGTCTCGCGGTAGCGCTGGAAACAAGCATGCGCAAAATCTTCAACACGTCTCTTCAGGGCGTGGATGAGTTGGGCGGCTATATTCTTGCCGGTGGTGCAGCGCTTGCGATGGCGGCGGCGCTGATGGCGCGGGCGCATATCCGCATCGATCTTGTGCACGATCATTTGCCTCGTCCGGTCCGCCTAGCGCTCAACATTGTGTCGGCTGCCGCGCTAGCGGTGTGTGCGGTTATGCTGAGCCGCATGGCGTGGATCGCGATGAGTGAATCGAAGCTGTTCAACGCCACCGCTCAGACGCCGTGGGCAACGCCGCTGGTTTATCCTCAAGCCATCTGGGTGGCGACACTGTCGCTGTTTGCGCTGCTGGCAATCGTGCAAGGCGTTCGCGCGGTGCACATGCTCATGCGCGGCGATGCTGCAACAGTCGACAGGCTTTATGGCCCGCGCGGTGCGAAAGAAGAATTGCAGGACGAGCTGGAGGATTTGCGGCAGCGCAGTGGCAGTACGGGTTTGCCATCATGAGCATGGTTGCTGTCGGCGTTACCGGTTTTCTGGTCATGTTCGGCCTGATGCTGATCGGCCTGCCGATTGGCGCGGTCATGCTGCTGACCGGGCTTGCCGGCGGCATGATGGCCTTTGGCGATGCCTTTCTGATTTCCTCCGCTTCAGTGGCATGGGGCGTGATGAGCGAGAACACGCTCACCTCAATTCCGCTGTTTGTGATGCTCGGCGAATTGCTGCTGCGCAGCGGTATGGCCGATCGCATGTATGTGGCGTTTGCCGCGTGGATGGGCCGCCTGCCCGGCGGTCTCCTGCACACCAATATCGGTTGTTGTGCGCTTTTTGCCGCCACCTCTGGCTCATCGGTTGCCACGGCAGCGACGATTGGCACGGTGGCGCTGCCCTCCCTGCAACGGCAGGGCTATCCCATGCGGGATTCGCTTGGTTCGCTGGCTGCGGGCGGCACGCTTGGCATCATGATTCCGCCAAGCATCAATTTCATTATTTACGGCTCCATGACCAACACATCGGTCGGCAAGCTGTTTCTTGCGGGCGTCGTGCCAGGCTTCATGCTGGCCGGCCTGTTCATGCTATATATTTTTATTTCGCACCGGATGCGCGCGGAGAAAGTGCCCGTCATTGAGGTCCCGCGCGCGGAGCGCATCCGGCTGTTGCGCAATCTGGTTGAACCTGTCGCCGTATTTGGTGTTGTCATGGGTTCTCTGTATCTGGGCATTGCCACGGCAACGGAATCCGCAGCGCTCGGCCTTGTCACAGTGCTTCTGTTCGTGATCGCGCAGGGCAAACTGAATTGGACACTGCTGCAAACCTGTTTTGCATCGAGCGCGCGCACCACTGGCATGATCCTGCTAATCGTGGTCGGCGCGTTCGTGCTCAATCTCGCGCTCAGCCTCACCGGTATCGGCGAAGCGATGACGAAATGGGTCACCGGCTTCGGCCTGTCACGCATCCAGATCCTGCTGTGCCTGATCCTGTTCTACCTCATTCTCGGCATGTTCATGGACACGCTGTCGATGATGGTGGCGACCATTCCGCTGGTTTTTCCGGTCGTGTCTGCCGCCGGCGTCGATCCGATCTGGTTCGGCGTCTTCATCGTGCTGATGTGCGAACTTGG
>JBOFFO010000444.1:0-5797 GCA_051648665.1 Beijerinckiaceae bacterium
GCAAACGCGGCCAAATCATTTCAACGCCGCATCACCAGCAAATTGCCGCCCAGCGCCAGCGCGGCGCCGGCTATCGCCATCGCGGTCCACTGGTAATTTTCCGCGACCGTGGAAATCAGCAGCGCAAACACCGGAAACATCACCGTGGCGTAGCCAGCGCGGCCCGCGCCAATGCGGCCGAGCAGCGTGAGATAGGAATAAAACGCCACCACTGAGGCCACGAGCGCGAGATAGACCAGCGCGAACACATAGGTCGCTGTCCATTCCACGATCAGCGGTCTTTGCAAGATGAGCGAAACGATCAATGCCCACGCCGTGCCATAGAGCATGCCCCAGGCGCTGGCGGAAATGACGCTGACGCCGCGGCGCTGGCTGTCGCCGGAAAACAGATTGCCGAGGGAAAAACACAGTGTGCCGCACACGCACAGCGCCAGACCCATGGCCGCCGTGACGTCGAACTGCGTGCCCATGATTTCCGGCGCGAACAGCAATCCGATGCCGGCGCTGCCCATCACAGCGCCAAGCGCCACCCGCGCACTGATAGTCTGCCCGAACAGCACCGCCGCCAGCAGGAGATTGATGATCGAGGCCAGCGAAAACACCACCGACAGCAGGCCGGACGGAATATGTTTTGCGCCATGATAGAACAGGATGAAGTTCGTCGAGAACATCAGCATGCCCATTGCCGCAAACCGCAAATGGTCAGCACGGCTGTGCCGCAACGGCTCTCCGCGCCACAGCGCGATCACAAACATCGCCACTGCTGCAATCAGGAATCGCCACAGCACGGAGACTTCTGGGGCAACCACGCCCACCTGATAGCGCATGGCAATCCAGCTCGTACTCCACGCGATCACCACCAGCGCATAGAGAATATAATCGGAAGCGCCGAGCGCGTGTGGTTTGGCATGCATGCCAGCAATCTAGCGGTGGTCCTGCAGCGCACAAGCCAATGGTGGTGATGGGGCCAATGCGCGCGCGAGATGGATCGCAAGAGGATGGCGGCCGGGGCATGCCCGCCATGCAGTCCGCACGCCCGCCGGTTTGAAATCAGGGGCGCGCCGGGCCATGATGATGGTGCTGAATCAAGGACAGACGATGCGCAAGGCACTGGTGACAGGCGGCACACGCGGCATTGGCGAGGGCATTGCCCGCGCGCTCGCCGATGGCGGATTTGACGTGACGGCCTGCGGGCTGACGCAGGATGAGTGCGATGCCTTCGCGCCGCATCCGGCGGTGCGCACACAGATGCTCGACGTGACGAGCGATGCAGCCGTCGCCGCCGTCATTGACGGCCTTGACCGGCTGGACCTGCTCGTGAATTGCGCCGGCATCATCCAGCGCGCCGGCAAGGAATTCGAGATCGACGCGTTTCGCCTGACGCTGGAGGTGAATCTTGTCGGCACCATGCGCATGTGCGTAGCGGCCAAGCCGCTGCTGGAAAAATCCGGCGGCTGCATCGTCAATACCGCATCCATGCTGACCTTTCAGGGGTCGCCCTTCGTGCCGGGATATTCCGCTTCAAAGGGCGGCGTTGGCCAGCTCACCAAGTCGCTCGCTGCCGCGTGGGCGCAGAACAATATCCGCGTCAACGCGATTGCGCCGGGCTGGATTGATACGCCGCTAACGCGTCCGCTGGTGGAGGATGCCGCGCGCGCCGCGCCGATTCTCGCCCGCACGCCGATGAACCGCTGGGGCACGCCGCAGGATATCGGCGGCGTCGTGACATTTCTCGCCTCCGACGCCGCGCGGTTCATGACCGGCGCGATTATCCCCGTTGATGGCGGCTATCTCGCCGTCTGAATTTTTCTGGAGACCGTCATGACCAAGCCCGTGCCGCAGCATTCCGAGAAATGGCAGCCCTACAAGCACGCCATGCCGAAGGAATCGCCGCCTGAACTGGTGGTGCCAAATGTCATTCCGCAGGATGAGCGCATCTGGGTGCCGGTGGATGACAATGTCTGGTTCCGCCCGCTCTGCATGTCTGCCTCGCGTGGCTACTGGATGAATTTATTGCGCGTGCGCCGCGCCGGCGTCTTGTCGCGCCATCGCCATCCCCAGCCGGTGCATGGCTATGTCATCAAGGGCGAATGGCGCTATCTCGAACATGACTGGCTCGCGACCGAAGGCAGCTATGTCTATGAAGCGCCGGGCGAGACGCACACGCTGGTGGTCGATCCCCATGTCGAGGAAATGATCACCATGTTCCAGGTCAATGGCGCGATGATCTACTGCGATCCGGATGGCAATTGCACCGGCTATGACGATGTGTTCACCCGCATCGACAAATGCCGCAAGCATTATACCGCGAATGGCCTTGGCGAAGGCTATATCGACCAGTTCATTCGCTGATCACAAAGCGTTTTCGAGCGAAGTGGGTACCGGTTCGCGTGAAGAAAACGCGTCATAACAAGGAGGAGCGTCTATTTCTTGTCGTCTGATGACGTGGCGGCCTTCACGCCCGCACCGATGGCGGCACCGGTGGTTTTTACGGCCACAGTGCCTGCGCCGACCGCCACTGTGCCAACGCCGACAGCGGCTGTGGTGACAGCACTGGTCACGACAACGGCGGCGCATCCCTGCACCGCCGTTGCCAGAACCATCACGCAAAAAATGCGCGCGAGAAAAATCAAGCCGCCTCGCTCTTCTGCTTTTCCGCGCGCTTGCGGTCGTTCGGGTCAAGAATGGCCTTGCGCAGGCGGATGGATTTCGGCGTCACCTCGACCAGCTCGTCATCCTGAATCCAGGCCAGCGATTTTTCCAGCGTCATGCGGATCGGCGGCGTCAGGCGCACCGCTTCGTCTTTCGACGTGGTGCGGATATTGGTGAGCTTCTTGCCCTTCAGCACATTCACTTCCAGATCATTGTCCCTGCTGTGAATGCCGATGATCATGCCCTGATAGACCTTCACGCCCGGATCAATAATCATCGGGCCGCGGTCTTCGAGATTCCACAAGGCATAGGCCACGGCTTCGCCAATATCGTTGGAAATCAGCACGCCGTTGATGCGTCCCGCAATCTCGCCCTTGTAGGGCTGATAGGCGTGGAACAGCCGGTTCATGATCGCGGTGCCGCGCGTATCCGTCATCAATTCCGACTGGTAACCGATCAGGCCGCGCGTCGGTGCATAGAACACGAGGCGCAGGCGGTTGCCGCCGGACGGGCGCATTTCCACCATCTCGGCCTTACGCTCGCTCATTTTCTGCACGACGATGCCGGAATGTTCCTCATCCACGTCGATGACGACTTCCTCGATCGGCTCCAGCGTTTCGCCTGTCGTTTCATCTTTTTTCAAAACCACGCGTGGGCGCGACACCGCGAGTTCAAATCCCTCGCGGCGCATGGTCTCGATCAAAATGGCCAGCTGCAATTCGCCCCGGCCCGAGACGAAGAAGGAATCCTTGTCCGTCGCTTCCTCGATTTTCAGCGTGACGTTGCCTTCCGCCTCTTTCAGCAAGCGGTCGCGGATGACGCGGCTCGTCACCTTGTCGCCCTCGGTGCCGGCGAGCGGAGAATCATTGACGATGAAAGACATGGTGACGGTCGGCGGGTCGATCGGCTGCGCCGGCAGCGCCTCGGTGACCGAAAGGTCAGCAAAGGTGTCGGCGACCGAACCCTTCTGCAACCCGGCGATGGCGACGATGTCGCCGGCCACGCCTTCCTCGATGGGCTGGCGCTCGATGCCGCGGAAGGCGAGAATTTTTGAGACGCGGCCCTGCTCGATGACATTGCCGTCGCGGTCCAGCGCCTTGATGCTCTGGCCGGGCTTCACCGAGCCTGAGGTGATCTTGCCCGTGACGATCCGGCCCAGGAACGGGTTGGCCTCAAGGATCGTGCCGAGCATGCGGAAGCCGCCGGGCTCGGTGCGCGCCTCCGGCACATGCGCCAGCACGAGGTCGAACAGCGGGGCCAGGCCCTCATCCTTCGGCCCCTGCGGAGTCTTGGCCATCCAGCCATCGCGGCCTGACCCGTAGAGAATCGGGAAGTCGAGCTGCTCGTCGGTGGCGTCGAGCGCCGCGAACAGGTCGAACACCTCATTGATGACCTCGACCTCGCGGGCGTCGGGCCGGTCCACCTTGTTGATGGCGACGATGGGGCGCAGGCCGAGCTTCAGGGCCTTGCCGACCACGAACTTGGTCTGCGGCATTGGCCCTTCGGCGGCATCGACCAGCACCACCACGCCATCGACCATGTTGAGGATGCGCTCGACCTCGCCGCCGAAATCGGCGTGGCCGGGCGTATCGACGATGTTGATGCGGGTATCCTTCCACACCACCGAGGTGGCTTTGGCCAGAATCGTGATGCCCCGCTCCTTTTCCAGATCGTTGGAATCCATCACCCGCTCGGCCACGCGCTGGTTTTCACGGAAGGCGCCGGACTGGGCGAGGAGCTTGTCGACGAGCGTGGTCTTGCCGTGGTCAACGTGGGCGATGATGGCGATGTTGCGGAGCGACATGGGTGTCTCTGGGTGTCTCTGGTCAGCCGGTAAGGCATTGCGCGGGCGCAAGGGCTGCCGGTATCGGGCGAAAGGGGCGTTCAAACGCGAAGCCCGGCGCGCGCCTTACGGCGGCCGGGCACGCTTAAAAACTGTGTGCGGCGCAATATCAGAGAAGGGGGCAGCGGGCAATGATGGTTCCCGCAGGTCACCGGTGGCTGCGCTGGCCAACAAAAAAGCCGCCCCAAGGGCGGCTTTTCCATTCTCGCGCGGGCGCATCCCCTCAGCCAAAAATGTCAGCCGTGATGCCCTTGTACCAGCCCTCGTTCTCTTCCGATTGCTGTTTGCGCATCTCCGCCGTCTCATCCTTCTTCGAAACGAAGGTTTCGGTGGCGGCGATCTTGCCGTCCTTGGCCTCGTAGCGGCCGCCGACCTTCACCGTGTCGTCGGTCTCGATCAGCGACCAGCAGGTGTTGGCATAGCGCGCCGGGAAGGTGCGGGCCGCCGTGAGTTCGCCCCGGATCATCAGGGCCGCGACCTTGGCCTGACTGTTGGCGGAGAAGCCGGATTTCGGCATGTCGCCCGCGACGCTCGCATCGCCGATAACATAGATGTTGGCGTCGTTGGCCGACATCATGCTCTCCGGCTTGATCGGGCACCAGCCGGCCTGGTTGGTCAGGCCCGCATCGCGCGCGATCTTGCCCGCATGCTGCGCCGGAATGACATTGACGAGATCGGCCTTGATGGTGTCGAGGTCGGTCTTCACGGTCATGGCTGCGGCGTCGACGCCCTTGATGCCGCCATGCATTTTCGGGTCCTGCCACTCCACCATGCCCGGATAATATTTCTGCCAGCCGTCCATGAAGAGCGGCTGCTTGGAGAACGTCTCCTTCGGGTCGAGCACGATGATTTTCGATTTCGTATGACCCTTGGCTTTCAGCACATGCGCCATCATGGAAATGCGCTCGTAAGGGCCGGGCGGGCAGCGATAGGGGTTCGGCGGCGCGACCATGACGATGACCGCGCCGTCCTTCAACGCATCGAGCTTCGCCTTCAGCAACTGCGTCTGCGGCCCGGCCTTCCACGCGTGCGGCATGATCTCGGCGGCAGCTTCCGAATAGCCGGGAACGGAATCGAAGCGGATGTCGATGCCCGGCGCGACGATCAGCCGGTCGTAATTCAGCGTCTTGCCATCGGCCAATGTGACCATGCGCTTGTCCTTGTCGATGGCGTTCGCCATCGTGCGCGCATGGGTGACGCCGGCGGCCTTGATCTTGTCATAGGAGTGGGTGATCGCGGCCCAGTCCTTGTATCCGCCGAGATACAAATTCGAATGGAAGCATGTGGTGAATGTTTCACCCG
>JBOFFO010000445.1:0-2205 GCA_051648665.1 Beijerinckiaceae bacterium
GCTGGCGCTGCCATCCTCTGCGCTCGCCGAGGTGCGGTTTGGCCGCAATGTCAAAATCGGTGGCCATGATTTTTCCGGCCAGCGCTTCAACGCTCAGCGACGCGGGCGCATCCATCTCTATGACCGCAGGCCGCAGAACGCCGGCTGCCGCTGGGTGGCCCATCGCGATGGCGCGCGCACGAAAGTGTGTCACCTGAAAAGCCGTGCGCGCTAAGACATGGCGCAACAATTCCACTCCGACGCCGTGAAAAATCCCCAATCGCCCAGTGTGGTATAGGCAAGGGCCACACGCGGCGTCCGCCGCTTCCTCAGGGGATTTTCATGCGCGCACCGGTTTTTTCCGCCACGGTTTCTGTGGCCGCTTTGCTGCTTGCCTTGCCAGCCGCGTCCGCCGCCGAACTGGCGCTCCATTCGAAAATCGACAGCGTCACCGTCTTTCCTGATGCCGCGATGGTGACGCGCACCGGCGCGCTCGCCATTCCCTCCGGCAGCCACACCCTGCTGTTGCAGGGCCTGCCCGCCGAGGTCGATCCCGCTTCGATTCGCATTGAGGGCAGCGCCAATGCCGCATTGCTGATTGGCTCGGTCGAAACCCGCGCGGCCCCCGCCGATCCGAAAGCTGAGTCAGAGGCGCAAAAAAAATTGCGCGATCTGCGCGCTTCGCTGGCGGACACACAGGGCCAGATCGAGGCGGCGGAGACCCAGAAGCGTGCGATTGAAAAATCCGCCGGCGGATCGTCCGAAAAAGAAAAGCCGATGGAGGTGGCGCAGTTGCGCTCTCTCTGGACAGCTGTGGGCGAGGCGACGGCGGAGGTGAATGGCAGGCTTGTGGGATTGCGCCAGCGCAGCGCCGACATCGAGGCGGATATTCGCGCATTGGAAGCAACGCTGGTGCGCGGGCGGCCCGGCGTTGCGCCGCGCACCGATCTCACTGTCGCGCTTGAAACCGAGCAGGATACCCGCGCGGAACTGAAAATCACCTACCGCGTGCGCAACGCGCGCTGGGTGCCGACCTATGATGCGCGGCTCGATACGGGCACGGCGCAGATCAAGCCGAAACTGGAATTGATTCGCCGCGCCAGCATCGTGCAGCGCACGGGCGAGGATTGGGCGGATGCGGAGGTGACATTGTCCACCGCCCGCGTGGCCGGGAATGCCGCGGCGCCCGTGATTGACACGCTGGCCGTCAATATCTGGGAGCCGCCGGTGGTGGCGATGGATGCGGCGCGCGCGCGTGTCGCCACGGCGCCCGCGCCCATGGCGCAGGCCCCGGCCGGCGCCGCCAAGAGCTTCGCTGAAAATACGGCTCCTTCGCGCGTCGTCGCGCAGGAACGCGATGCCGGGTTGCTCAGCACCGATTTTTCGGCGGAGTACAAGGTACCGGGCCGCATCACGGTCACGCGCGACGGGGCGCAGAAAACCGTGCGCCTGTCTGCGCGAGATTATGCGCCGGAGCTGGTGGCCAAGGCTGTGCCGGCGCTGGAATCCCGCGCCTATCTCTCCGCCCGTCTGGTCAATGCGGAGGAAGCGCCGCTGCTCGCGGGTGAAGTGAATGTGTTCCGTGACGGCATATTCGTCGGCAAGACCCGCGTGGCGCAAACCGCGCCGGGGGATTTTCTCGATTTCGGTTTCGGTTCGGATGAAAAAATCAAGGTCGAGCGTGTGCCCATGAAAAAGCGCGAGAATGATCCGGGCTGGCCGACATCGTCGAAATACCAGATCAGTGACTACAAGACGACGATCACCAATCTGCACGCCCGGCCCATGAAGGTCGCGATCATCGACCGCATTCCCGTTTCGGAAAATACAGCGATCACGGTCGATCTTTTGCGCGAAACCACGCCACCAACCGAAAAACAGATTGCCGACAAGCGTGGCGTCATGGGCTGGACGTGGGATATGGCACCCAACGAGAAAAAAGAAATTCGCGTGGCCTGGCGCATGAAATGGCCGGCCGATGCCCGCATCACCATGAATGGCCAGGTGCAGTAAGCGCGGCCATGCCGGCCGATAAAATGAGAAGCCCCGCTCGTGAGAGCGGGGCTTCTTCGCAAGGGCAGTCGGTCGTCAGGGCGGTAAACCGGGCAACCCCTACGATTCGCAACACGCTGGCGGGTGCTCCGATGGGCGGGAGTGTCGCGCCGCGCGCGTTATCGGGGCATCAGGCATCCGTTATTCGCAAACGGTCACGCGGCGGGTGACATA
>JBOFFO010000446.1:0-2065 GCA_051648665.1 Beijerinckiaceae bacterium
AAGGTCATCTCCAATCTGCGCACCGGTGCGGAAGCGGGGGCGCTGTTCGATGAACTGAAAACCGGCCTCGCCGGGCCTCTCGGCGGCATGGGCATTTCATTCTCATCGTCATTGTTCGGCCTCGCCGGGTCACTGATCCTCGGCTTTCTCGATTTGCAGGCAGGCCAGGCGCAAAACCGCTTTTACAATGAGCTGGAGGAATGGCTGGCGCGCAGCGCCGTCGACGCTCCGGGCGCAAGCGCTGCCGCAATCGGCGGCGTCATTCCCATGAGCGCTTATATGCCTCCGGACCTGAAGCCGACGCTCGACCGGCTCCAATCGACGCTGGCGGACCTGACCACCAGCCGGTCCGCCACGCAGGCGCTGGCCAATCTGGCCGAAGGCATTCAGGGCCTTGTCCATCACATGCGCGCGGAGCAGCAGCAGATTCGCGACTGGGTTGAGGCTCAATCCGAACAGCAGCGCGAAATGAAGAAGCTGCTCGACCATCTCACCCGCGAACGCGAGCGGATGTAAGCGATGGCGCTGGGACGACGCCGCCGTCTGGGCGGCATGGATTACTGGCCGGGATTTGTCGATGCGCTGTCAACGCTGCTGCTCGCCATCATTTTCGTGCTGTCGATTTTCGTGCTCGGACAATTCCTGCTCAGCCAGGAGATTGCCGGCCGCGACACCGCCCTGCAGCGCCTGAATCGGCAGATTACAGAATTGACTGATCTGCTCGCGCTGGAGCGGGCCAGCCGCCGGTCCATTGAGGAAACACTGGCCGCCGCCAGCGCCACGCTCTCGGCTGCGGAGCGGGAGAAGGCGCGGTTGCAGGGCCTTGTGGATGCCGGAGGCGCTGTTGGCGCCGCTGTCACCAGCGCGCAATCCGCGCTCGAAAGTGAAAAGCAGGTATCGCAGCGGGCCTTGTCGCAGATTGATATTCTCAATCAGCAGATGGCAGCGCTGCGCCGTCAACTCGCTGCACTGGAAGAAGCGCTGCAGGCCAGCGAAGCGAAGGACAAGGATTCACAGGCCCGCATTTCCGATCTCGGCGCGCGCCTCAATGTGGCGCTGGCGCAGCGTGTGCAGGAATTGCAGCGCTACCGCTCGGAATTCTTTGGGCGGCTGCGCGAAATCATCGGCGCACGGCAGGATGTGCGCGTCGTTGGCGATCGTTTCGTTTTCCAGTCCGAGGTGCTGTTCGATTCCGGACAGGCGCAATTAAAGCCGGAGGGGATGCCGGAACTCGACAAGGTTGCGGCCGCCATCACCGAGATCGCGAAGAATATTCCGCCGGACATCGCGTGGATATTGCGGGTTGATGGCCATACTGATGCCCGGCCGCTGTCTGGCCTCGGCCAGTTCAAATCGAACTGGGATCTCTCCACCGCCCGCGCCGTGGCCGTGGTACAATATCTGGCGACAAAGGGCCTCTCCACGAGCAACCTCGCCGCCACGGGCTTTGGCGAATTTCAGCCCATCGAGCTTGGAACAACTGACGATGCCTACCGCCGCAACCGCCGCATCGAGTTCAAACTGACCGAGCGGTGAAGCGCGTCATTCATAGGTTACCCTGCCCCGCATTTTCTTGACGCTGCCGCGCTGGATTTTTTTGTCGGTGCGCTCTTTTTTTGCAGCCTTGCTCGGTTTCGTCGCAATGCGCCGCTTCGGTTTTTCCGCCGCCTTGCGGATCATCTCCACGAGCCGCTCCACCGCATCCTGCCGGTTCGCCTCCTGTGTGCGGAAGCGCTGGGCGGTGATGATGATGACGCCATCATTGGTCAGCCTTGCGCCGGCAAGTTTTTGCAGGCGGATGCTGACATCGTTGGGCAGGGAGCGTGACGTGCGCGCGTTGAAACGCAGTTGCACCGCCGTCTCGACCTTGTTGACATTTTGCCCACCGGGGCCGGAGGCGCGCATCGTCTCAAACGCCAGTTCGCGCTCATCAATAGCGAGCGTGTCTGTGACCGTGATCATTCCGCCGCGTTCGCCTGCCCTGCGCCGGCCCGGTCGAATTGCAGATTGGCAAGCCGCGCGTAGAGGCCATCGTGCGCCACCAGTTGGGCATGCGTGCCCTCCT
>JBOFFO010000447.1:0-3359 GCA_051648665.1 Beijerinckiaceae bacterium
AAGAACTGTTTTCCGCCGCGCGCGCCGAATTCAAGCATATGGAGCACTATTATTTCCACAACTGCCTGTATGAGCATGTGTGGAAAAACAATGCCCGGCGCATGACCGAACGGATGCCGACCTTCGACGTGATCCGCACCTTCCCGTCCGACTACCGCGTGATTTTTGTCGGCGATGCGGCGATGAGCCCTTACGAAATTGTCCAGCCCGGTGGCTCGGTCGAACACTGGAACGAGGAATCAGGCGAAACATGGCTGCGGCGCATGCTCAACCATTTCCCGCATGCTGTCTGGCTCAACCCGGTCAAGCGCCAGCACTGGGATTACACCCACTCCACCCAGATGATGCGGCAACTGTTCGGCAACCGCATGTTCCCGCTGACGCTGGAAGGGATCGATGAGGCGATGAAGGAATTGGTACGGTAATTTTATGTCTGGCGTTCGAGAAATTCCAGCCGCTCCGCCAGCAGCCGCCGCATTTCGGCGAAAAATTCGCGCAGCACACGATCATTTTCTTCCCAACTACCGTTCGCTGTAGCAGTTGTTTCAACCGGAGATGAAAACCAAACTTCATGCAACACATGCACTGTCGGGTTTGCTTTCATTAAACGCTCGATAAAGTCGATCACGGCTACGCAGGTTTCTTTTGAAGGGCGCCCTACAGCAACTTTGGCCATCGCCTTGGCATTCCCGGCAATTTCCCATGAGTTCTGGTCCAAGCGCCCCATAAGACGCTTGTACTCGACCGGAATTTCTGGAATTTTTCCCATGAGCTCTCTCACAATACTGCTCAACGGTTTGACGGAAAGGCCGTGTGTATCCAAAATCCGAATGGAGACGCTGGATCATGCCTTATAACAACGCGCACACTGTAGGTTTGCCGAATATAAGGCGTTGCATAACGCGTCGCTGCAAATGCTTCTTTACCTGTTACTGAATCAAATTGCGCTGCAAGCGCAGCGCCTGCGGCGGATGGCCCGCAATTCCATCAATTCACTTCGCGCCAGCAAATCCTGTCTCCCGCAATCGCAAGAGACATATAGACTTAAATTCCTATCCTGTCAATCCGTGCGGCCTGAGTCTTTTCAACGCCTCCGGAATAATCCCCTCGAAAAAAGCGCCGATGCGCGCGGCGTTCTTGTGATACCAAAGCCCCGCCGCGATGACCGCCAGCCCCATGAGCGTCGCAGCAAACGGGAACAGCAGCGAATCCTTGAACAGCCGGTTGGCGAGATAGCCGAAATAGATCAGCGCCCCCATTGTGCCGAAGGTGAGATACATCCGCCGGTCGAGTACAAGGCCAACCGCGATGATCGCGAGGTTGATCAGGAAATAGGCGAACATGCTGAGGCTGTTCGATTCCACCAGCAGATAGGTGATGCCGCCCCAGAAGCCGAGCAGCCCGGCCAGATGCAGCCAGTAGGCATAATCCGCCTTGCGCTGTTTGAGATCGACGAACCACGCAAACGCTATCGTCGCGAGGCCGAGCCACATGGTGATGCGCTGGCGCAGCTTCCACGAATAATCCTCGGTCTGCGCAATCCACTGCGCCAGATCCATCGCGAAATACCACGCCGCCACCGCTGCAATAAAAGCGATGAAGCCGAAGGGGTAACGCCGGATCGCCAGCCATGACGCGATGAAGGTCGCAATTTCCATCGGCACCCAGCCGCCTTTGATCCAGATATGGAAATCCTTGTAATTGCCCGGCTTGCCGGGATTGCTCCACCAGCCCAGCATGTCCTGCACGCCGAACACCACCATCGGCACCATTGAAACGGCGATGGCGATGAAAAGGCCGCCGGGCGTGCGCAGCTTCTTCGCCGTCCAGAGATGGTGGCCGATGGCCCACGCGGCGATGGCGTAGATCACGCCGGTCACCGCCAGGAACCCGCCGCCCAGCGCCGCAAAGCCCAGCGTCGTGAACCAGCTCATCGCGCCGATGATCATCAGCGCGCCCGCATACCAGAGCACATGGGCAAGATCGAATGTTGGCCGCAGCATGCCCGGCGCGGCGGACGGCACCTGCGCCACGGGCGGGCTTGCATCGGCCCCGAAAAAATCGCGCAGGCGCGCGGCCTGATCCGCGGTGATGATGCCGGCTGTCACGGCGCGCTGGAAATCATGCATTGGCGGCTCCCGGCCTGTTCCCGGCGCAGTGCCGGAATCGCGGTCGACTCCATGTCGCCCGCAGGATAAGTCCGCCGTGCGCTCCAGCACCAGTCCCCGCCGGAAATCCCATGCCGCCCGTGTCCCGCAGCTACAGTCACACGCCCAAGCCGTTCGGCCGGCAGGTTACGGTCACGCTCGGGGATGGCACGGTCATCGTGTCGGACGAGCGCAAGACGCTGACCGCGCCATTGCAGGAAATCGCCGCGATCCGCCTCACCTACGAACCGCGCAACACGCTCGCCAGCGGCTTCAAGACCAAGCTGACGCTGAGCAACCGGCGCACCGCCTACCTCACCAACATCGCCTGGAAATCGCTGGTGCAGGCGGACCGGCAGGACGAACCCTATCGCGCCTTTGTCACCGCGCTGGTGCAGGACACGGCGCGCGCCAATCCGCAGGTGGCGCTGATCGGCGGAAAGCCGCGCCCCCTGTGGCTGGCGATGCTGGTGATTTCCGCCGCCACCGCCGCCGGACTGGTGTTTCTGGCCTGGCGCGCTTTCGCCGGCGGCAACAGCGCCTTCGCGCTGATCATCCTCGCCTTCACCGGCTATTTTGGGTTCATCACGGCGGACATGCTGAAGCGCAACCGACCGCGCGCTTTCGCGCCGGACGCGATCCCGCCCGACCTGCTGCCGTAACAGCGCCCGCCCTACTGGCGGATGACAAGCACCGAGCAGGTGGCGTGACGGACAATCGCCGCCGCATTGGAACCGAGCAGATAGGTGGACATCGCCGGGCGGTGCGAGCCGACAACGATGCAATCCGCTTTCATCGCCTCCGCTTCAGCGATGACCTCCGGATAGGTGCCGCCGTGGCGCACCACATAGGTGACCTGATCGGCTGCAAGCCCGGTGGCACCGGCCAGTTCCTTCAGCGCCTTTTCGGCCTCCGCCTTCTGTTCGGTGTCGAATGTCTCCGGCACGAATTCCATGAAGGTCATCGGCATCAGCGGCCGGACATAGATGAAGCGCACCTTGCCGCCGCTGAGCTTGGCCAGCGTCACCGCCTTCTGGATCGCCGGCTGGGCGATGGAGACTTCGGCGATATCGACCGGCACGAGGATGGAATTGAACATTTGGCTCTCCCTTGTGGCGCATGACCCCCGACGCATGCGGCACCTTAAGCGCCGCCTGCCCCGCCCGCATTGATTCAGAACACGATCAGGCCCGCTGCGCCATGCCCTCTGCG
>JBOFFO010000448.1:0-9349 GCA_051648665.1 Beijerinckiaceae bacterium
CCTGATGATGGCAGCCTTGCGGATGCAGGCAAGGGGCTGGCGGCGCTCGATGCGCTCTCGCCCTTCGATGGCGGGCAGGCGCTGGTGATGCTGCATGGCCGGCCCGTGGCGATCGAAGGCATCGAAGGCACGGATGAAATGATGGCGCGCGTTGCGGATTTGCGCACGCGCGGGAAATTGCGCGTCAGCGGCCGGCAGGGCGTGCTCGTCAAGGCTGCGAAGCGCGGGCAGGATTTGCGGCTCGACATGCCGACGATTGGCGTGCGCACGCTGGAGCAGGCGCATGCGGCGCAATTGCGCGGCCTTGTGGTCGAGGCCGGCAACGTGCTGCTCGCGGACAAGCCGGCGCTTGTGGCGCGTGCTGCGGCGCTTGGTTTATTCATTTACGGTATCGAGCGCGCGCCGTGACGCCAGCGATGCGGCTTGCCATCATCTCCGGCGAGATGTCGGGCGATGCGCTGGGCGCGAGCCTTGTGGCGGCGTTGCGTGCCAAGGGCGTCACCGTAGAAATATCAGGCGTCGGGGCTGACAAGCTCGCGGCTGCCGGACAGCACAGTTATTTTCCCCAAAGCGATATTGCGGTGATGGGGCTGACCGCTGTCGTGCAGCGCCTGCCGCTGCTGCTGCGGCGCATCCGCGAAACCGCGCAGCGTCTCGCTACAGAAAAACCGGATCTCGTTGTCACCATCGACAGCCCTGATTTCAATCTGCGTGTAGCGAAAAAATTGCGCGCCCTGGCGCCGGATATTCCGGTCATCCACTGGGTTTGCCCCAGCGTCTGGGCGTGGCGGCCCAAGCGCGCGATCCGCATGCGTCCGCATGTCGATCATATTTTGTGCTTACTGCCGTTTGAACCGCGCGAATTGGAAGTTCTGCACGGGCCGCCGGGAACCTATGTCGGCCATCCCCTGATCGAGCGCACGCACCTGTTGCGCCCGCAAACAAAAGAAGAGCGCGCGCAGCGTGACGATGCCCAAACACCGCAGGTGATGGTGTTGCCGGGCAGCCGTCATTCTGAAGTGTCGCGGCTTCTGGGCGTGTTTGGCGAGGCGGCACAGCGGATCAAGGCAGACATCCCCGGTGCATCATTTCTTGTGCCGACGGTGCCACATGTGCGCGCGGCTGTGCGCACGGCGCTTGAGCACTGGCCGGTTCCGGCCACGCTGATCGAAGGAGAAGCAGACAAACTCGCTGCTTTTCGCCGCGCCCGTGCTGCATTGGCCGCATCAGGAACGGTCACGCTGGAACTGGCTTTGTCCGGCGTGCCGACCGTGGCGGCCTACCGTGTGCCGGAGTGGGAGGCGATGATCGCGCGCCGCGTCATCCGCGTGCCATCGGTGATCCTGCCCAATCTTATTCTCGGCGAAAAAGCCGTGCCGGAATTTTTGCAGGAGGATTGCACCGCCAGCCATCTGGCACAGGCGATGAGGGATGTGATGGCGGATGGCGGCGCGCGTGCGGCGCAAAGGGCAGCGTTTGAAAAACTCGACGTCATCATGGCGCTTGATGGAGAGACGCCGAGCGAGCGGGCCGCGCGGATTGTTCTGGAATTTCTGGCGCAGCGGGTGCGACGCAAAGGCACAAACCCGAATAGCCAATGAAAAAAGGGCCCGCAGGCCCTTTTGATTGTTTTGTCGATCCAATCAGCCGCGACGCTGCGCCACCGGAATATATTCGCGCTTGGCGGCGCCGGTATAAAGCTGGCGCGGACGGCCAATCTTCTGGCTCGGATCCTCGATCATTTCCTTCCACTGGCCAATCCAGCCAACGGTGCGGGCCAGCGCGAACAGCACGGTGAACATGGTGGTCGGGAAACCCATCGCCTTCAGCGTGATGCCGGAATAGAAATCGATATTCGGATAAAGCTTCTTCTCGACGAAGTAGCTGTCATGCAGCGCAATGCGCTCCAGCTCCATCGCGACATCGAGCAGCGGATCATCCTTGATGCCGAGTTCGGCAAGAACTTCATGCGTGGTCTTCTGCATGATTTTCGCGCGCGGGTCGTAATTCTTGTACACGCGATGGCCAAAGCCCATCAGGCGGAACGGATCGTTCTTGTCCTTGGCCTTGGCGATGTATTTCGGGATGTTGTCCACATGCCCGATCTCTTCCAGCATTTTCAGCGCTGCTTCGTTCGCGCCGCCATGGGCCGGACCCCAGAGGCAGGCAATGCCAGCGGCGATGCAGGCGAAAGGGTTCGCGCCCGATGAGCCGGCGAGGCGCACGGTCGAGGTCGAGGCATTCTGCTCATGGTCAGCGTGAAGGATGAAGATGCGGTCGAGCGCGCGCGAGAGCACCGGATTGACCTTGTATTCCTCCGCCGGCACCGCAAAGCACATGCGCAGGAAATTCGACGTGTAATCGAGCGAGTTGAGCGGATACACGAAGGGTTGGCCGATGTGATATTTATAGGCCATCGCCGCAATCGTCGGTACTTTCGCGATCATGCGCATTGACGCGACCATGCGCTGGTGCGGATCGGTGATGTCGGTGGAGTCGTGGTAGAAGGCCGAGAGCGCGCCCACGGCAGCAACCATCACCGCCATCGGGTGCGCGTCGCGGCGGAAGCCCTGAAAGAAGCGCGTCATCTGGTCATGGACCATGGTGTGGCGCGTCACGCGGAAATCAAAGTCCGCCTTCTGTGCTGCGGTCGGCAGTTCGCCGTAAAGCAGCAGGTAGCAGGTTTCCAGAAAGTCACCGTGGTCGGCGAGCTGTTCGATAGGATAGCCGCGATAGAGCAGGATGCCTTCATCGCCGTCGATGTACGTGATCTTCGACTCACAGGCGGCTGTGGAGGTGAAGCCCGGATCGTAGGTAAACATACCGGTCTGGGCATAGAGCTTGCCGATATCGACCACGGACGGCCCGATGGTGCCGTGTTTGACCGGCATGTCGGTCGTCTTGTCACCAACCTTCAGGGTGCTGGACTGGGGCATCGTTCCGGCCTTTCTTTCGGCAAGCACAGGGGCTACCGCAGGGCCGGCTAAGTTTCGGTCAGACCGAACGAAATCGTGCCCATGCATCCCGTGCGATCATGTCACTCGGATGGGTGGCACTGCTAGCCCAATCGCCGCACCCCTTCAAGCGCGCCAAAAGGCGAAGCGGATGCACCCCGTGCACAGCCTTACGCCAGCCTGTCTGAAATGCGGGCAAGGGTTTCATCGCGTCCCAGCACAGCCATCACATCGAACATGCCGGGCGAGGTGGCGCGGCCAGTAATCGCGGCGCGCAGTGGTTGTGCTGCCTGGCCGAGCTTGATGCCGGCCTGTTCGGCAAATTGGCGAACGGCTGCTTCCAATGCTGCCACAGACCAGTCGTTGACCGCGCCCAGTGCTGCGTGCAGCCCGCGCAACCGCTCCACTGCAGGCGCGTCGAGCAAGGCCTGTGCTTTCGCATCAAGTGACAACGGGCGCTGTGCGTAAAGATAATAGGCGGACTCGATCAACTCGATCAGCGTTTTGGCGCGCTCTTTCAATCCGGGCATGGCGGCGAGGAATTTCGCCCGCAATTCCGGCGTCAGGCTTGCAGGCGCAGTGATCTTCCCCTGCACATGCGGCAGCACCGTTGCAATGGCGTCCACCAGCTCTTCATCGCTGCTGTTGCGGATATAGAGTCCATTCAGATTTTCGAGCTTGGCGAAATCAAAACGCGATGGCGAGCGCCCGATCGACTGCACATTGAAGGCGTCGATCATTTCCTGCGTGGAGAAAACTTCCTGATCGCCGTGGCTCCAGCCCAGGCGCACGAGATAGTTGCGCAAAGCCGCCGGCAGATAGCCCATCTCGCGATAAGCCTCGACGCCAAGCGCGCCATGCCGCTTCGAGAGTTTTGCCCCATCCGGCCCGTGAATGAGCGGAATATGCGCCATCGCCGGCACGTCCCAGCCGAAGGCATTATAAATCTGCGTCTGGCGCGCGCCGTTGGTCAGATGATCGTCGCCGCGAATGATGTGGGTGACGCCCATGTCGTGGTCATCGACGACAACAGCAAGCATATAGGTCGGCGTGCCGTCAGAGCGCAGCAGCACGAGATCGTCGAGATTTTCGTTTTGCCAGGTGACCTGACCCTGCACGAGATCGTTCACGACGGTTTCACCGTGCTGCGGCGCTTTCAGACGGATCACGGGTTTGACCCCCGCCGGCGCCTCCTTCGGATCGCGGTCGCGCCAGCGGCCATCATAGCGCAAGGGTTTGCCTTCGCGCCGCGCCGTCTCGCGCATCTCTTCCAGCTCTTGCGGTGTCGCATAACAATGATAGGCGCGGCCCTGCGCCAGCAGGCTCTCGGCGGCTTCGCGATGGCGGGCCGCGCGGGCGAACTGGAACACGATGTCGCCGTCATGGTGCAGGCCGAGCCAGTTCAGCCCATCAATGATCGCGTCGATGGCGCCCTGCGTTGAGCGCTCGCGATCCGTGTCCTCGATCCGCAGCAGCATCGTGCCGCCGGTGTGGCGCGCATAAAGCCAGTTGAACAGCGCGGTGCGTGCGCCGCCAATGTGCAAAAAGCCGGTGGGCGAGGGCGCAAAGCGCGTCACAACGGGTTTGGAAGCAGTCGAGTTCGGCATGGCGGGCGGGGGACCATCGGGAAAAGCGGACAGGGCAGAGCGCCCGGCGGAAAATGGCCGCGCTGCCATAGCATGCGCGAAGCCGCGTCGTTAATCTGATCGCAGGCAAGGCGCAAGAACGGGGCAGCGCCTGCCGGTGGCGGGACGGCATGGCGGAAGGCCGGATCAGGCGCGCGCAGGCAAGAGCCTTGGCGCTACAGGAGGTGGTGGCTGCGGCGCGGGCGCGCGGCGCTGGCCGGGCCTTGGTTTCGCTTTGGCTTGCCGAAGGCTGGGGCGCGCTGCGCCGGGCTTTTGCGGTGGAAGCGCAAGAGCGGCATATTTTCCACTGGCTGCCCGTGGCGATGGGCGCAGGAATTCTGCTTTATTTTGCGGCGGAGTCCGAACCGGCAGTCTGGTATCCGGCCCTGCTGTTTGTCCTGTTTGCCGCGAGCGCGATGGCGGTGCGCAACCGCCCGGTCGCCTTCCCGCTGTTTGTCGCGATGACGGCGCTGCTTGCCGGATTTCTCGCCATCCAGTTCCGGGTCTGGCGTGTGGATGCGCCGCGCCTCGGCCGCCCGGCTTTTGCCTCTGTCACGGGCCATATCGAATCCATCGATATGCGGCCTGATGGCGCGCGCATGGTGGTGCGTGTGGCGACCATCGATGCGGGAGCAGGGGCATCCAGACCCTACCGCATCCGCGTCACCACCCGAATACGGCCTACTGCGGCGGCGGGCGATTTCGTGCAATTCCGGGCGCGGTTGCTGCCGCCGCCGGAACCGGCGCGGCCCGGCGCCTATGATTTCGGAAGGGAGGCTTATTTCCGTTCCATTGGCGCGGTCGGATCAATACCCGGTGCGATTGCGCCTGCGACTGGTCCACCCGCATCGCTCAACCTGCAATTTTTTGCTGCCATCGATCGCAAGCGCAATGAGCTTACAGAACGCATCATGCGCGCGGCGGGTGGGCAGCCGGGCGCGCTGGCAGCGGCGCTCGTCACGGGCAAGCGCGACCTGCTCACAGAACCAACCAACGATGCGCTGCGCGCGGCGGGCGTCTATCACATCGTCTCCGTATCCGGGTTGCATATGGTGCTGGCGGCGGGCGCCTTTTTCTGGACCGCGCGGGCATTGCTGGCGCTCTTCATGCCCCTGGCATTGCGCCTGCCGGTGAAAAAAATCGCCGCGCTGTTCGCGATGGGCGGGGCGACCGCCTACTGCCTGTTCACCGGATCGGAGGTGGCAACCGAGCGGTCGCTGATCATGATTCTGGTCATGCTCGGCGCGGTGCTGGCCGACCGGCCCGCCCTGTCGATGCGCAATCTCGCCATCGCGGCCATCATAGTGCTGCTGCTGGAGCCGGAAACAGTCATGGGGCCAAGCTTCCAGATGTCTTTCGCCGCCGTGGCCGCGCTGATCGCCGGGGCGGAGTGGCATAATGCCCATCGCTCCGCATTGCAGGATGGACCTGCGGACTGGTTTTCGCGCGCCACGCGCTATGCGTGGCTGCTGGTTGCCGGCATGCTGGCGACAACCCTGCTGGCGACGCTCGCGACCGCGCCATTTGCAGCCTACCATTTCCAGCGGCTCAACCCGCTTGGCCTCATCGGTAACGCGGCGGCGCTTCCGTTCGTTTCGCTGATTGTCATGCCAGCAGCGGTGGCGGGTGTGCTGCTCTGGCCGCTGGCGCTCGACATGCCGGTCTGGTGGCTCATGGGACAGGGCGCCGGGCCGGTCATCGGCATTTCCAAAGCCATCGCCAGCATGGATGGCGCGGTGCGCGCCGTGACAGCCTTTGGCGCGGGCGCCATTCTTCTGATGGCGCTGGCGCTGTGCTGGGTAACGCTGTGGCGGACATGGATCCGCTGGTTCGCCGCGATCTTTGCCACCGCCGGGCTTGTGATGGCGATGCGCACTGTGCCCGCCGACATGTTCATCGACCGTGGTGGCTATGGCGCGGCCTATCGCACCGCCGATGGAACGCTGGCGATCATCGGCCAGCCTTCGGCATTCACCGTGTCATTTTGGCTGCAAGCTGCCGGCGATTTGCGGCGCGCAACGGATCCGTCACTGAAAGCGCCGACGCGCTGTGACCTGCTGGGCTGCACCGGCACGGATGCTGGCGGCCGCGTCATCGCGTGGGTCAAGGATCGGCGCGCTTTCACTGAGGATTGCGGCCGCGCCAGCCTGATCATCACCCTGCATCATGCGCCGGACTGGTGCATCGAGCCGATGGTGGCCGACCGCACAACCCTTTCCGCCTATGGTTCCATGGCGATCCGCTGGCAGGGCGATCTGCCGCAGCTGGCTGGAACCCGTTCACCCACCGCGCGCCGCCCGTGGCAGCCGCCGCTCGCAAGCGCACAGCCTTCTCCAAACACTGCGCCACCCATTCCCGCCGCCGGACGCCAGACCGTCACGACAATTTCGCCACTCCCATCCAGCCTGCCGGACAGTTCCGACGACATGCCGCCGCTGCCGGACGATGCCCCACCTGTGCAGTGATCCGGCACCGTTCAATATTGACGGATCAGGCTCACCAGACGGCCCTGAATCCGCACCCGGTCGGGACCCAGCACCCGCGTCTCGTACGCCGGATTGGCCGCTTCCAGTGCAATCGACGAGCCGCGCTTGCGCAGCCGCTTGAGCGTCGCTTCCTCATCATCAATCAGGGCAACGACAATATCGCCAGTCTCGGCCACATCCTGCTTGCGGATGATGACCGTATCGCCGTCATTGATGCCGGCCTCGATCATCGAGTCACCGCGCACTTCCAGAGCGTAATGATCGCCTTTGCCGAGCATCGACACCGGCATGGTGATGGTGTGGCTGCGCGTTTGGATCGCCGAGATCGGTGTGCCGGCGGCGATGCGCCCCATCACCGGAATGGAGACGATGTTGCTGTTGTCAGCCGCGCCCGGCGGCGGCGCATTGGTGCGCACCTTGCCGAGATTGCCCTCGATCACGCTGGGCTTGAAGCCGCCGCGCGGCGCATGCGACGGTGTCGTCGTCTCCGGCAGGCGCAGCACTTCCAGCGCGCGGGCGCGGTTGGGCAGGCGGCGGATAAAGCCGCGCTCCTCCAGCGCCAGAATAAGCCGGTGGATGCCAGACTTCGATTTCAGGTCGAGCGCCTCCTTCATCTCATCAAAGGATGGTGGCACACCGGCTTCACGCAGACGTTCGTCGATGAAGCGCAACAGTTCAATTTGCTTGCGGGTCAGCATGGGGCCTCGCTGAGGTGCGCGATGATCAGGCGCGAGTCGGTAAAACAAATCACGAACACCATAATCGTTCGCGGTGTGTTCCACAAGCGTCATGCGCGCAAAATCCGCTCAAAAGGTGAACGGCAGCACCCGGCAAGGGTCGCCCGCTTCCGCTGCCGGCGCGTTGACCGGGCGGATCAGCAAGCCATCAGCCTCAGCCAGCGTGCGGAGCATGGATGAATCCTGCCGGTCTGCCGGGTGGGCCAGCAACACGCCGTCCGCGTCGCGCACAAAGCCCGCGCGGACATAATCCTCCCGCAAGTCGTTGGCTGGCATCGGCACTGCGAGGCGTGCTGGAAGGGTGCGGTCCTGCATGGCGTCGGAACGGCCGAGCAGCGCGCGGATCAGCGGCACCAGAAAAATCAGCGTGCAGACGAAAGATGAGACAGGATTGCCGGGCAGGCCAAGCACCTGCACATCGCCCAGCGTGCCATGCAGCAGCGGTTTTCCGGGACGCATGGCGATTTTCCAGAAATTCAAATCCATGCCCTGCTGCGCCAGCGCCGCGCGCACAAAATCACGCTCGCCAACAGAGGCGCCGCCGGTGGTGATCAGCACATCGAGGTGGCGGGCTTGGGCGGTCTTGAGTGCAGCCTGCAAAGCCTCCGGCGTATCAGCGGCGATGCCACAATCGAGCGCGATGCCGCCGGCGTCCTCCACCAGGGCGGTGATGGCGTAGGTATTCGAGAGCACTATTTGGTCAGCACCGACCGCAGCGCCGGGTCGCACCAGTTCATCGCCGGTGGCGAGACTGCCGCAAACCGGTTTGCGGCGAACGGGAAGGGCGGCATGCCCCATCGCTGCCGCAAGCCCGAGCGCGCGCGGATCGAGCACGCGCCCGGCCGGCAAAGTGATGTCGCCTTGCGTGAAATCAAGCCCGGCGCGGCGCACGAATTTTCCGGGCTGCGCCCTCTCGCTGAACTGAATGACGCCATCGGCAGCACTGGCATCTTCCTGCGCAATCACCGCGTCAGCGCCATGAGGCAGCGGCGCGCCGGTGAAAATACGCACGCATTCACCCGCCTGCACAGCGCCGGAAAAGGCACGGCCCGCTGCGCTTTCGCCAATGACACGCAGGCAGGCACCCGGCTGTGCCGCATCGGTGCTGCGCAAGGCGTAGCCATCCATCGATGAGGCATTGAAAGGCGGTTGCGTGCGCAAGGCGGCCAACGGTTCCGCCAGCACGCGGCCCGCTGCGTTTTCGATGGCGACCGTTTCCGAAGCGAGCGGCGCGCGCACGCTGCTTATGATTTTGGCAAGCGCATCAGCAACCGGCAGCAGCGCCATCGGCCCTAATCCTCTGCGCGCCAGTCGCCGGATTTGCCGCCGGATTTTTCCATCACGCGCACGCCTTCGATGCGCATGCCGCGATCGGCGGCTTTCACCATGTCGTAAATCGTCAGGCAGGCAACTGAGACAGCGGTCAACGCCTCCATCTCGACGCCCGTCTGGCCGCGCACTTTCACGACAGCGGCGACATGCACACCGGGCAAAGACTCATCGAGCCTGCAATCGACTGTGGCTTTGGTGATGAGGAGCGGGTGGCA
>JBOFFO010000449.1:0-3162 GCA_051648665.1 Beijerinckiaceae bacterium
GGGCGCGGTCGCCGCCGCCAAGGAAGATGCTTTCTTCCAGTTGCAGCGGCAAGCCGTGGGCGTAAAGCCGCCACGCATGGCCGCTGCGCGCCGTCAGCTCGACGAAGCTGCGGTCAGCGGCAAGCGTCGCCTCCATCGCGGGATGAATATGGAAGCGTATGGCGAGATCATCGTCGCCGGCGGGAATATCGCCGGTGAAGGAATCGACGCCGTCAAGCCGGTCGCCCTCCGGGGCGAGGGTCAGCCGGCGCGTATGGGTCACGCCGTAGCGCTGACGATAGCCGTCCTGGCTGGCTTCAACCGCGAGTCCGGCGACCGAAATCCGGGCTTCCACCGGGCCATTGGCGACGAGCCGCCGCGCCGTACCGTCATTCATGAAGCGGGCCGAGGACGTATCATGGAGCACGGCGGCGGAGTGGGCCGCGGTGGCGCGCGTCAGGTCAGAGAGCGGCGAATCGCTGCCGGTGGTTGCGCCGCAATTCACGATCCAGCGCCGCCCGTCCGCGGAAAACTCAAAGGCCAGCGCCCCGGCATGGGCGCGCGCCGCATGAGCAATCGGCGGCGCATCGCCAACATCGGCAATGACCACGGCATCGCGCACGGCAAGCCGGGCATAGCCGCCATCCAGCCCGGTCTCCGGCGCAATGCTCACATCGTCATAAGCAATGAGCGTGGCCAGCACGTCCCGCGGCACATAGCCCGCGCCGTTGAACAGGGCGATGGCCCCGTCGGCATGGCGCATGTGGCGGATCATCGCCATCATCCGGTCGATGGCGGCGATGATCGGCGCCGGCGGTTCAAGGCCGCGCACGAGGAAGCACTGGCGCAGCGGCAGCATGTCGAGCAGCAGATTGACGAGAACGCCGGGGTCGCGGCTCAGATGCCCGCCATCGCCGCCGATCTGTTGCGCCAGTTCGCGGACGGTCAGGCTAATGCCGGTGGCGACGATGTCGTCGGATTTATCGATGGACAGGCCGACATGCAGCAGCGCAATCGCGCATTCCAGCCGCGTCAGCGGATCATTTTCGCGGATGGCGGCGACACGCAACCGCGCGCCATGCTGCACCAGCGCGCGCATGAAGCGCCGGTAGGTGGCGGAATCGACGCCGTCCAGCAAAAAGGGTGAGGCGGCCATCCATGAAATGGCGCGACGCGCCACGATCGCGGCCTGCATCGCCTCGCGCGGGACAGGTCGCAGGCGCAGGAAATCCTCGACCAGCGCCTGCGCAAGCGCGCGCGCAATAGGCGTTTCCGCCGCTTTCAGATGGCGCAGCCAGGCAAAACCGTAGAGCGCGCGTGTCCAGTCATGGGACGGTGAGGTGACAGAAAAGGGCGATTCACCGCCGCAATGCACCGCCTTGCCAGCAAAGACGTAATGACCGGCATAGAGATCGGCGGTGATCGACGGATCGGCAGTGCGCAAATCCTGCGGCGCGATGACGACGCGGGTGGGTTTGGCGCCGAAGAGGCCGGACGCCGTCTGCACAGCGCCAGCCGCGCCGCCGCGCGCTGCACGCCACAGCCGTTGCACACGCAAATGGGCGGCAATCCAGGGGCGATCGGCGGGCAGGTTTGGCACAGGCGTTATCGTCTGCGATTCAACGGGCTGCTTCAAGCATGACGGCGCAGCCTTGCCGCATAAAATCCGTCCAACCCGGCGCGGCGCGGGTTGGCATCCGGCCACATCTCCGGCGTGGTGCGCAGAGCGCCGTGAGGATCGATGGCCGCAGCCAGTCCCGGACAGTCCGCGGCTGTCACCGGGTCGCGGCGGTAGTGTTCATGGCGGGCGAGGAAGGCTTCGATCTGCGCCTCGCCCTCCTCCGGTTCGAGCGAACAAGTGGAATAGACGAGACGCCCGCCCGGTTTCACCAGTGCCGCTGCATTGTCGAGCAGGCGGGTCTGGAGCGCGATGAGGCTGTCCAGATCTGCCGGCGATTTGGTCCAGGCAATGTCGGGATGGCGGCGGATGGTGCCGGTGCCGGAGCAGGGTGCGTCGAGCAGCACAGCGTCTGCCGGCGCGGCCTGCCAACGCGATGCATCGGCGGTGACAATGGTCACAGTCAGTCCAAGCCGGTCCATATTGTCCTTCAGGCGCGCCAGCCGCGGGGCCGAACGGTCGAGCGCCGTGACATTTGCGCGTGCGGCGGCAAGCTGGGCGGTCTTGCCGCCGGGCGCAGCGCACAGGTCGTAGACAGTTTCGCCGGGCTGCACCGCCAGCAAGCGCGCGGGCAGCGCCGCGGCCGCGTCCTGCACGATCCAGTCGCCTTCCTGATAGCCGGGCAGGGTGTGAATGGCCGCCTGCGTATCAAGACGGATGCCTCCCGTTGGCAGAGCGACGCCGCCGAGGCGGGTGGCCCAGTCCGTTCCATCGGCATGAGCGCGCAGCAGCGTGATGTCGAGGGCGGGTTCGAGCGCGACGGCGGCGGCCATCGTCTTGGCGCGGGCCGCGCCATAGGCCTTGCGCCAGCGCGCACCAAGCCAGTCCGGCAGGTTGCGCAGCGGGTCGGCTTTCGCCAGCCAAACCGGTTTTTCATCCACGACACGGCGCAGCACCGCATTCGCCACGCCGGCCAGCGCGTCGGATTTCGTCGATCGACGCACCAGCTTGACCGCCGCATCGACGGCGGCATGGGCAGGCACGGCCATGAACAGGATCTGTGCCGCGCTCACCACCAGCGCTGCCGCCGCATCGGGCGGCAATTCCGCCAGCGGCCGCTTCAGCAACCGGTCCAGCACAAAGCGAAGCGAGTCAAGATGTTTCAGGGCCACGAAGGCGATGGCCCGGGCCAGCGCCCGGTCGCGATCCTCCAGAGCACCATGGCTGCGCAGGGCGAGTGTTACAGCCTCATCCAGCGCCAGCCGGCGTTCCGTGACATTGCGAAGAATCGACGCGGCGGCGGTGCGTGAGGCCAAAGCCCGCACCTCATTAATTGAACTGGCATCGGTGCGGCTGGAATCCGACCGGCTCGATTCAGTCTGGCCGGAGGTCTGGGCCGGCCGCACGCGGGGACGAGTCATCGGCAATAGGTTCCCACGCGCATCGTTGCGCCCCGGTCATGCTCTTCCGGCCTTATGGTTCCCGGCGCAAGCGGGAATTGGAAAGATGCGGCGGCGCTCAGCCGGCCTGCCGTGCGGCCCAACGGGCGAAATGGGTGGCCAGTG
>JBOFFO010000450.1:0-3035 GCA_051648665.1 Beijerinckiaceae bacterium
CCAAATCCTGGACGGATGATCCTGACATTGCGCGACGTCAGCGGCTCGCCCGCCTTGACATCAGCGCTGATGTAGAGCGACCGGCGGAATACCCGAGATCCTTCTTCCGCGCTTTGCGTGCCATAGCGGATGTCGCCAAGAGATTGCCAGGCGCGTTCAGTGTCAGTGCGCAACTGACGAAACTCTGCTGGTTCCAGCGAAAAGGCGGAATCGACGCCGCCATCGGCCCGCGCCAGCGTAAAATGCTTTTCGATCAGGCAGGCGCCGAGCGCCACAGCGGCCACCGCCGCGCCGCAGCCCATCGTATGATCCGACAGCCCGACCGCGCACTGGAACGCCTGGGACAGATGCGGAATGGTGCGCACATGGGTATTTTCCGGCGTGGCCGGATAGGTGCTCGTACATTTCAGCAACACCAGATCCTGACAGCCAGCGCTGCGCGCGGCACGCACCGCCTCGTCAATTTCCGCCAGTGTCGCCATGCCTGTCGAAATGATCATGGGCTTGCCGGTGGCAGCCACCTTCCGGATCAGCGGCAGGTCGGTGCACTCAAACGAGGCGATCTTGTAAGCGGGCGCGCCGAGCGTTTCCAGAAAATCGACGGCTGTATCATCAAACGGTGTTGAGAAGCAGTGCATGTCATGCGCCGCTGCGCGCTCCATGATCGGCTTATGCCACTCCCATGGTGTATGCGCCTCGTTATAGAGGTCATAAAGCTGGCGGCCATGCCAGAGACTTTTCGGATCATCAATGACGAAGCCCGGCAGCGACACATCAAGCGTCATGGTTTCGGCGGTATAGGTTTGCAACTTGATCGCGTCTGCGCCGCTGGCGGCGGCGGCATCCACAATCTCCAGCGCCCGGTCGAGGGACTGGTTGTGATTGCCGGACATTTCGGCGATCAGATAGGGGCGGTGTTCCAGGCCGATGGCCCGTCCTGCGATGGCGATGCTTTTCATTGCGAGATTTTCTCGATGCGAATTTTGTAACGATGTCCGGCATGCTCAAAAAATGCGGGGTAGCGGTCAGGATCAGCAATGCGCAACTGATTGAATGCAGCGAGCAGCGGTGCAGAGGCGTCGATGCGGCTATCCTCCGGTGTGCGGCGGCGATAGAATGATGGCTCGCCGCTTTGCGCACGCGGGTTATGTGTCCGGCAATTGTCGAGCGCCCAACTCATTAAGCGCAACTCCGCGTCGAACAGCTTGGCATGGATTTCGTCGAACAGCTCATGGCCTTCGAGCACGACCCATTCCTGTTGCCAGATCGCACCAGTATCAACGCCGTCCTCAGCGTTTAACCATGTGAGAGGGAATCGGTTTTTTCCTTCGATAACCTGCCAAACATGCGGAGACATGCCGCGCCCCTGCGGCAAATCGCTGGCATGCAGGACCAGCGTGAAAGCGTAGCGGGACCGTGTCGCAGCGCGGACGATCTGATGACAAGAAATCAGGTACAGAAAATCGCCGCCGTGCGCATCGGCCACATCGCGGACAATCTCGATTTGTGCGCGATGGCTTTCCGCCGCAGACCATCTTTCCAGCCACGCATTCACGGGATGGCGGGGATCAGAGCAGATAATGGTGATTCGATCGGTCACGAATGGGCAATCCAGAGCAGTTCGCGCCCCATATCCGGTAATGGGGGGTGTGCCAAGGCATCAGCACGCGTCGACGACCCGCAAGCTGCAAGGCAAAGGGTACGCGAGGGCACTAAGTCATCGGAAAGGTTAGAGTTATTTGGCTTCAGAGTTCAAGACTGAGGTTGATGACGCTCTTCGGCCAAGGCCCTCAATCAACGGACCCGTAAGCCAAGCAAATGCCAGCACTCCTGCCAGCAGCACCAGCCCTAAGCCGGTCATGGCCGCTATCGACGCTGGGTCAAGCTGAGGCCGCAGCAGCGAATAGCCCAAGCCCATCAGCGGAAAATGGGTGACGTAAAGCGTGTAGGAGAAATCTCTAGAGCGCTGATCAAGCACCTCATGAGCGGATCCCCGCTTCGCTACCTCCGGATCCGGCTGAAGCGCCCAGCCCATCACCAGCACGGACACCACAGCGATGTGGCCGACATACAGCATATTGGCCGCCAGCAGGCCGTAGGGTGCAAACAGCAGGGCCCGGTAGCCTGGGCTCGCCGTCGCCATTAGGATCGACGCCATGAGGCAGACCGCTGCCAGGAGGGGCGCGACCCGGCCAAAACTGCGCGGCCTGGCCCGGCCCCATCCCATTCCGAACGCAAAAGCCGACAGCCATATCGCGGCAAAGATGGTGAACAGCCGGTTATCCATCACAGTCGGGACCGCGACGATGGCGAGTGCGGCGACCATGCCGCCCCAGCGCCGGTTATATTGGCCAGTCGCCCAGAAGCCCGCAGCTGCATAAAGCCAGACTTCGAAGGATAGTGACCAGAGCGGCCCATTGAAGGACACCATCTGGCCGTAACCGGGCAACAGATTGTAGGACAGCGTCAGGGTCCAAAGAATTTCGCGCAGGGTTATGCTGGCGCGACCCCTGAAACTCTCCGCATCCCCCGGCAGCCGGTAGGCATCAGAGCCATAAAGGCCAAGAGCATGAATGAATCCGACCGCTACTATCGTCACCAGCAGGGCGAACAGGAAGGGTGGTAGAATGCGCCGCGCCCGCGCCGCCGCGAATCCTGCGGCATCAAACCCTGTATGACCAATGCGGCTGCGGATGGATTGCGCAATCAGAAAACCGGAAATCACGAAAAACAGGCCAACAGCAAAGCTCGCAGCTACACCAGTGGTGCGGGCAAAAGGGTGCTGATGGGTCAAGACCGGATAGAGCGTGATCTGTACCGCATGCGCGCCAGCCACTGTCGCGGCGGCAATGAGGCGCGCCCAGGTCAGTCGCCGTGCCTGTGCGTCACCGAGCGCAACGGACGCAGGCTTTGCTCCCTGCGCGGTATGAATGCCGACATCAGAAATCATCCCGATCCCGTGCCGCATTGCACCGGCAGTGACAAGCGGCGTATCGCCAGCGGCAGCGGCCAAAAGCTCAGTAGATGTAAAAATC
>JBOFFO010000451.1:0-4924 GCA_051648665.1 Beijerinckiaceae bacterium
ATCAACCCCGCAGCAGCGAGACTTTCGTGAAAGCCATTCTCTGTTCCCAATTCGGCCCCCCGGAATCCCTGACCATCGCCGATATCCCGGAGCCGGCGGCAGGGCCGGGTGAAGTGAAAATCCGTGTGCATGCGGCGGCGCTGAATTTTTTCGACACGCTGATTATTCAGGGCAAATACCAGTTCAAACCGGCCTTCCCGTTTTCGCCCGGCGCAGAATTTGCCGGCGTCGTGATGGAAACGGGCAACGGCGTCATAGGCTTTGCGCGGGGTGACCGCGTCGCCGGATTTCTGACCTGGGGCGCGTGCCGTGAGGTTATCACCGCTCCGGCAGACCGCATCGTGAAAATTCCCGATGGCCTTGCTGATGACAATGCAGCGGGACTGTTCGTCACCTACGGCACGTCCCTGCATGGGTTAAAGCAGCGGGGCGAATTAAAACGGGGCGAAACATTGTGCGTTCTCGGCGCGGCCGGCGGCACCGGCCTGTCCGCCATCGAGATCGGCGTTCTGATGGGCGCACGCGTCATTGCCTGCGCCTCCTCCGATGAAAAACTGAAACTGGCGCGGGACCATGGTGCGCATGACACCATCAATTATGAAGTTGAGAATTTCGCTGCTGCGCTGAAAACACTGACCGGCGGCAACGGTGTCGATGTGATGTATGATCCGGTTGGCGGCGATTTTGCCGAGCCGGCGGTGCGCGCAATGGCGTGGAAGGGCCGCTATCTGGTCATCGGCTTTGCCGCCGGCGCGATTCCGAAAATTCCGCTCAATCTGACCTTGCTCAAAGGCTGCGATATTCGCGGCGTATTCTGGGGCGCGTTTGCGGAGAAGGAACCGGCGGCGCATCGGGAGAATTTGCAGCAACTGCTGGCCTGGGCGGCGCAAGGGCAATTGCGCGCCCATGTCGGCCAGGTGTTTACGCCGGAGCAGATCGCTGATGCGCTGGGCATGCTGGCGCGGCGCGAAGCGACGGGCAAACTGATCATCCGGTTCTGACTTGAGCGCCATCCTCGACAAGCCAGCGTTTATCCGCACGCATACGCGCGTGCTGCCGGTGCCGCATGCGCCGGAACTCAAACTGCATGTTGCCGATGAGGTGACGCCCTTGTGGCAGCAGACAGAAGAAGACCTTGGCCGCATCGGATTGCCGCCGCCATTCTGGGCCTTTGCATGGGCGGGCGGACAGGCGCTGGCACGGTATATTCTCGATCATCCCGCGCTGGTGCGCGGCAAGCGCGTGTTTGATTTTGCCTCCGGCTCAGGGCTGGTGGCAATCGCGGCGATGAAGGCGGGGGCCGCTTCAGCAACCGCCAGCGAGATTGATCCGTTTGCGCTGGAGGCCATAACGATCAACGCCGCGCTCAATGGCATCGCCGTGTCCGTCCGTCCCGGCGATGTGCTCGATCAGGCCATCGACACTGATGTGATCTGCGCCGGCGATGTGTTCTATCAACGCGATATGGCCACGCGGGTCGCGGCATGGCTGAAGCCAATGGCGGACGAAGGCCGCACCGTGCTGGTGGGCGATCCGGGCCGGTCCTATCTGGCGCGTGATCTGCTGGTGGAACTGGCGGAATACCGCGTGCCCGTGACCCGCGATCTGGAGGATGCGGAGATCAAGCGCAGTTGCGTCTATCGCTTCCGCAAACCGGGCGAAGCGGGGTCGTGAAAAACGATCAACGGTGCTAGACACAGGCATGGCCAGCCACGACCACACCCATCACCGCCACGCGCATCCGAACCTGACCTGCACCCATGCCCATGACCGGGCGCACAATGCGGCGGAATTGCTGCACGGAGCGGAGGCCGCATGCCAGGCGCGAGGCGCGCGGCTCACCGATTTGCGCAAGCAGGTGCTGGCGGCCTTGCTGGCTACACACAAGCCGATGGGCGCCTATGACCTGATTGAGGCGCTGGCGGCGGAGGGGCAGAAACCGCTGGCCCCGGTGAGTATTTACCGGGCGCTCGATTTTCTGGTCGAACAGGGATTTGTTCACCGGCTGGCGAGCCGCAACGCCTTCGTCGCCTGCCCGCATGCCCATGCGCCGGGGGACATGGTGGTGTTCCTGATTTGCGATCAGTGCGGCGGTGTTGATGAAGCCGTTTCGGATGATTTGAGCCGCTCGCTTTCGCGCCTGATTGCCAAGGAGGGTTTCCAGTCGCGCACGCAGGTGATCGAACTCTCCGGTGCCTGCGCCCATTGCCGGCCTGCCAGCGGGACGCATACACATGGCGGCTGAGCGCCTCGACGGCGACTATGACCATATTATCATCGGTGCAGGCAGCGCGGGATGCGTCGTGGCCAACCGCCTGTCCGCCGATACCGGCCAGCGCGTGCTGCTGCTGGAGGCGGGCGGGCGCGATAACTGGATCTGGTTCCATATTCCCGTCGGCTATCTCTTCGCCATCGGCAATCCACGCGCGGACTGGATGTTCCGCACGGAAGCGGAGCCGGGCCTGAATGGCCGGGCGCTGAATTACCCGCGCGGCAAGGTGATCGGCGGCTGCTCCGCCATCAACGCCATGATCTCGATGCGCGGGCAGGCCGCCGATTATGACCATTGGCGGCAATTGGGGCTGACCGGCTGGGGCTGGGATGATGTGCTGCCGCTTTTCCGCAAGCTCGATAATCATTTCATGGGCGAGAGCGAATTTCATGGCACAAGCGGCGAATGGCGCGTGGAAGCGCCGCGCCTGTCCTGGGAATTGCTCGACGCGATCGGCGCCGCCGCCGTGGAAATGGGCGTGCCGCGCCTCGCCGATTTCAACACCGGCGACAATGAGGGCGTGTGTTATTTCCATGTGAACCAGAAAAAAGGCGTGCGCGTTTCTGCCGCGACGGCTTTTTTGAAACCAGTGCTCAACCGTCCCAATCTGCGGCTGGAAACCGGCGTGCATGTGGAGCGCGTACTGTTTGACGGCCGGCGCGCGACGGGTGTGCAATTCCGGCAGGGCGGCGTAAAGAAAGTCGCGCACGCACGCGGCGGCGTCGTTCTTTGCGCTGGCGCGGTGGGATCGCCGCAGATCCTGCAACTGTCGGGCATCGGGCCGGGCGACCTGTTGCAGCGGCACGGCATCGCGCCCGTGCGCGAAAAGCCCGGCGTTGGCTGCAATTTGCAGGATCATCTGCAACAGCGGATGATTTATAAAGTCTCTGGCGTGAAAACGCTGAACGAGACTTATTATAATCTGTTCAAGCGGGCAGCGATGGGGATTGAATATGCGCTGCGCCGCACCGGCCCGCTGACCATGGCTCCGTCACAGCTCGGTATTTTCACGAAGTCCGATGCCACGCAGGAGCGCGCGAATATCGAATTTCATGTGCAGCCCCTCTCGCTCGATAAATTCGGCGATCCGCTGCACCGCTTTCCCGCCGTCACGGTGAGCGCCTGCAATCTCAGGCCGACATCACGCGGCTTTGTGACGCTGCGCTCGCCCGACCCGCAGGACAAGCCGGTGATCGCGCCGCATTATCTGTCCACAGATGAAGACCGGCAGGTGGCCGCCGACGCCATCCGTGTGACACGCCGGCTGATGCAGCAACGCGCTGTGATGCGCTTCAACCCGCAGGAGTATCTGCCGGGACCGGCGGTGGGCGATGATGATGCGGCGTTGGCGAAAGCGGCGGGAGACATCGGCACCACCATCTTTCATCCCGTTGGCACGGCAAAAATGGGATTGCCGAGCGACCCGTTTGCGGTGGTCGATGAGCGGTTGCGCGTGATCGGCCTCGACAATCTGCGCGTCATTGACGCGTCGGTCATGCCGGTGATCACGTCCGGGAACACCAATACGCCAACCATCATGATCGCTGACAAGGGCGCGGCGATGCTGCGCGCGGATTTGCGCGCCTGACCGCGCTTCAGTTCATGAAGGTGGCGAAACCCTGCTGCGCGACAATCATGCCAGCGAGAGCGGGATAGGACAGTTGCGCAACCGATGCCGCGCGTTGCGGCAGGGCGTTGCGCATGCGCGTCAGTTTCTCCGCGCTGTCTGCCGCTTTCCACGTCGCGTGCTCGCTGATGATTTTCATAACCGGCACCGCGCCCTGATCGACGATCGCAGAAATCTGCGCAGCGGTGTCGGCGCATTCGCCGTCAAGATGTTCCTGATAGCGCTCGGATGGGCGCTGCGACGCGCCGACAAAGAAGATGCGTTGCGTCGCCGGTTCGATGAGATGATAGAGATAGATGGACATAAGCGCATGACCCGCTGAGGTTCTGCGATTATGTCTATCAGTAAATCTTGTGCGGCCGGTTTGCGCGACCCGAACAATTCCGCAAGCGTAGTTCAGACTTTGTTGAGGATCACGCTCACTTCGCCTCGGTGAAGGAATCCCGGAAGGCATGCCGGGGATAGACACCCAGAATCTTGAATTCGCGGGAGAAGAAGTTCAACTCCTCCAGCGCCCGCTGCAGGCCAATATCGGCGGGGTGGCCGTCCACCTCGGCATAGAACATGGTGGCGTAGAAATGCCCGTCCACCATGTAGCTTTCGAGCTTGGTCATATTCACGCCGTTGGTGGCGAAGCCACCGAGCGCCTTGTAGAGCGCCGCCGGCAAATTGCGCACGCGGAAGATAAAGCTCGTCACTGTCGCGCCGCTGGCCTGCTCCGCGAGTTTCTGCGTTTTCGACAGGATAATGAAGCGGGTGGTGTTGTGCTTCTCATCCTCGACATCGCTGGCGAGAATGTTCAGCCCGTAAATCTCCGCAGCGAGGCGCGGCGCGAATGCGGCCTTTGACAGGTCGTTCCACTCCGCCACCTGGCGCGCCGCGCCGGCGGTATCGCCGGCAACGACAGCCTTATACCCGTATTGCCGCACGATCTTGCGGCATTGGCCGATGGCATGCACATGGCTGTACACCGTCTTGACCGTTTGCAGCGTTGCGCCCTGCGGCGCGACGAGCTGAAACCGGAT
>JBOFFO010000452.1:0-2336 GCA_051648665.1 Beijerinckiaceae bacterium
TTGATCGTCGTGCCACTCGCCACAATCAGCCGTCGCCGAAGCAATGACGTTCGGCATGATGCAGCGGTTCGGGTATCGAGCGTTTTCGAGGGCGTCGATTACGCCATCAATTCCGACGCCGTCATGATCGATGACGGTCAGCGTGATCTTGTGTACTTGCATGTGCGTGTCCTTTGACTGTCTCGGGTGGAGCGCGCCGGCTGGTGAGACTTGCCAGCGTTTCGGGCTGCAGACCCTAGGCGCGCTGGAGCATTATGCCATCATGCCGGCCTCGATCGCCCTGCGCGTCACCAGCCCCGGCAGGATGCGCCCACCCCCTCTAATCCATCGCCGCATCTCGACCTGTGCGCCTGCCCAGTCGCCCGCGTTGATCTTCCGCCGCAGCGTTGACGCCTGGAGCGCGCCAGCCCCGACGTTGTAAGTGAAGCTCAGCACGCCGGCCAGCCGGTCAAACCCATCGATCCCCGGACACAGCCGCAGCACAGCCGGCAGGTACTCGCGGCGCAGTTGCTCCACCGCCAGCGCGTAGGCGTGCTCACGGGTAATCGGCGGGTCTGTCAGGCGGACGGGGCGGCCGTCAAGGTAGCGGGTGGACCCAAGGCCCACCGATGGAACACCCGCGGGACACAAGTATGGGCGCAGCCGCAGACCCTCGAACCGCGTGATGACGGGCAGTGCGCGAGTGATTGGGGCTGGGGTGTCTAAATAATTCACAGCATGCCGCCACTGGGTGAATTAAAATGACGAGGCCCGCTTGTGTTGGTAGCACTTGCGGGCCTCTGACCAATAAGCATTCGAGGTGCTCCATGGCTGCCGCCAATCTTACCGCGCAACGCCTGCGCGAAATTCTTTTTTACTCTCCTGAATCCGGGCTGTTCTCCGCGATAGCGCCGGCCAAAGCCACAAACGGCGGGGCCGGGTGTGTCGATAAAGCAACAGGGTACGTCAGGATACGCATTGACGGCGATCTTCACCACGCCCACCGACTTGCATGGCTTTACGTGACTGGCGCGTGGCCTAATGGTGTCATTGATCACATTAATGGCATAAAGTCGGACAACAGTATTGCGAACCTCAGGGATGCATCTGCCGCAACAAACGCCCAAAACATCAGGTTCGCGCAGAAGAACAACTTTTCATCTGGTTATCTTGGCGTAACCAAGTCTCATTGCATCTCAAAGCCATGGCTGGCTCAGATTGCTGTAAACAGAAGGTGCATTAAGATAGGTTACTTTGCAACCGCTGATGAAGCGCATAATGCGTACCTGCAGAAAAAAAGAGAGCTTCATTTTGGCTGCTCAATTTAACCACCTTTTAGGTGTACTCTGCCACCAACATATAAGCCAAGCGCGCCACACGCGACCTCGCCAACAATACCGGCGAGCATCACATGATCGGGTGCAATGGCATGGCCGGCCAGTAGGAATATTGAAACATAGGCCAATGTCGGCCTGACGCTGGAGTTGAGCGCGTCAACCCATGCAATACCGGACGGCCGCCCTACAGCCTCAACGCCGGCCAGCGTCATCCGATCGGCGAATTCGCCCGCGCTGGCCTCGCGTTGCGCCTCGATGAGCTTGACCCCGGCGTTCGCCGCATCCTGCACGGCCAGGCGCTGACGCTCTGCGCGCTCGCGCTCCAGATCGGCCTGTAAACGCAGCATGTCGATCTCTGCGCGCCGATCCTCGCGGGCCTTGAAGATGGACAGCAGCTCCCCCAGTAGCCAGCGCAGGGAGGCGGACCCGAGAAACGAGATAAGGGAGGTCATTGGGGAGCCCCGTCGAATGGCATTGGGCGGGATTCAGACTCAGGCGGTGCCCCGAAATCCCAGCGCGTCGAGGTGGCGCCCAGATGGATCAGCATCACGCACAGGGCGGCGAAATTGAGCCACTGCGCCCACTCAGGAATCGAGGTACTCGCGCCAAATACCCAGCACGCCGCAGCGAAACCAAGTGACTGCGCGCCGATACAACGGGGCAGGTGTGTGCCGGGGTGGAGGGCATTCAAGCGGGTCAGATACAGCGCGGCGCATGTCAGGCCGGCACCGGATAGCGGGATAGATAGCTGGTCGATCACTGCTTGCGCTCCTGCACATCCAGACCCGCGCTGGTTACTGCTGCATCGGCCATCCTGTCGAACCGTGAGCCGACCCAGCGGATAAGCGGGTGCATTGCGATCCCTGATAGTACCACTGCGACGCCGACCAGTGATTGCGGGATTGTGCGGGCGGACATCCAGCCGGCCAACTCTGCTGCACCTGACCCGAGCGACGCGGCGCAGATCGCAGAGCACAGCCACGTACCGACAGCCGCAGCGCGTGGCATCTGGCGGGCGTG
>JBOFFO010000453.1:0-2758 GCA_051648665.1 Beijerinckiaceae bacterium
AACGCTGCAATCCCGGCGGTCTTGAATTTCTCGTCAAAACATTTTCGGCGGCGGATTATGCCGCGATGTTTGTTGACGGCGCCGGCGAACTCCGACCCATTGCGGATTTCAAGCGTGAGCGTGATCAGGTGTCAGGCCAAAAACCTTATATCAACAATTTCATTTTTTCACCGGCCGAGCGCCCTCTCCGCTGACAGCGCGCGCGGCCCCTGCGCCGATAATCGCGGCAAAAACGACCGCCATGCCAGGAATTTGCAACGAGAAATCCACCAGCGCATGCAGGGCGGCAAACAGGCTGGCTGCCGCAGCCAGCTGGATGGCGCGGTCCCGCGTCGCCAACGCCTTGCGCCAGAGCACCATCATCATCCACCCTGCGAAAGCGAGGATGACCAAAGCGGCTGGCACCCCCAGCTCCACCATCAATTCCAGTGGGGTGTTGTGCGCTTTTGTCCAGATTCCGGCGCTGCCCAACGCCGCCGGTCGATAGGACGGGAAGACAATCTCAAAATTACCGAGGCCGATGCCGAGCCAGGGCTGATCGGCGATCATACCGAGCACAGTCTGATAGACGAGCCACCGGCTGTTGTCGGTAACGCCCCACGCCGAGAACCGCGTGATCAGGCGCCCGCTCCACAGGGCGGCGAACATCAGCACCACGGCAAGGGCGATGGCCGCATGCAGCGGACGCACCCTGTGCACGCCATCGCGGCTTGCATAGACAGCAAGGGCCAGTGCTGTTGCAGCAAGAGCCAGCACCACCCCGGCGCGTGAGCCGGTTGCCGCCAGCGCAAGCAGACACAGCGCCAGACATGCGACCGCCGGCGTAAAGGTCAGGCGCAAACCGGCGTCCGCGCCATAGTGCGGCCGGACACGCCACTCCGCCGCAACCCGCAGCGTCCAGATCATGAGGCCAACGCCAAACAGGCTCGCGGCGGTGTTGCGATTGGCAAAGGTGCCGGTCAGATTTCCAAGATGGAATTCTTTTGCGCGCCAGAGCAGGCTTTGCGGAGCGAGCAGGAACGTCGCCAAACTGTAAAGTGCAATGACGGTCACCGCATACCCGATGATACGGCGGATGGCGGCGGCGCCCCCTGGTTCGGACGCGAGCGCCACTGCGCGCACGAAGGCCAGCGTGATCAGGATCGTTGGTCCGAGCGCCAAAAAAGGCTGGCTCGCCGTAAAGGAAGGCCGGGATTTCAAGGCTTTGTTCAGGGTGGATGCCGCTTCCGACCAGACGCCGGCCCGCAGCTCTGGAAAAAAATCAGAAAGCTGGAGCCAGACCACAATGGCAATGAGCGCCAGCATGCCCACGGCCATACCCATCAATGCCTTCTGATAGAGGGTCAAATATCGCAGATCAGCCAGACAAAGGCTGAGCGCTAGCAGGACAATCCACACAAACTGCCAGACCAGCTCGGTGGAGCCGAAAGGCACAGGCGCAAGCGCAAAAACCGCCAGCGCAAAAAAGGCAGATACGCGGTGCAGCAACGGCACGATTGCCCCTGATCAACCGGACAAGCGGGCGGCGCCAGCGCGCCGCCACACCCTTAGAGGCGGTGACCCTTCAGAATGATGCGCGCTGCATCCACATCGGTAACCGTGTTTCCGGTCAGCGCCAGCACCTGCAATACCTTGCTGAACTCGACCGACTGCGCGTTCGAGACGAACAGGATATCCTTGTCATTCATCGGGAACTTGGTTGCCAGGAAGAAGCCTTGCGGATCGCGCAGGTTCAGGCGGTAAATGACCGGCACCACCTGCCGCGGAAAGTTGCGCAGATCGTATCCCATCGATTCCACGACACGGCGCGGCTCAAGGCGATAAAGGAAAATCTGGCCGGGATCGCCGCGGGAATCGAGCACGCCGCCGGACCGGCCGACGCCTTGCGCCAATGTCAGCGTTTCCGCTTCAAAATTGATGAAGCCATTTTGCCCTGAGGCGCCCAGCGCCATGAACGAACGCACGGTGCGCGACAGCGTGATGGTGTCACCCGCCTTGATCCGCACATTCGTCGACGGATCGGCAACAAGCCGGTTGTAATAGATCGAGGCGGTGCGCTTGCCGCGCTGGATATTCACATAGGTTTCATAGGGTGGCCACTTCGAGCCGCCGGCGCGCGCAATCGCATCAAGCACACGATCGTTGGAGGTCGCGATCGGGAATCGGACCGGCTGGTTCACCTCACCCGTCACCGTCACGATAGTCGAACGCGATTCTTGTAGGGTCACAAGCGCTTGCGGCTCAATCGCCCGGTTCCGCAATCGGGCTTCGATCGTATCCTTGACCTGTGCCGGTGTCCGGCCTGCAGCAGGCACTTGACCGGCATAGGGCACCTGAATGGTGCCGCGGCTGTCCACCTGTTGCGGCGGGAGGGCGACGAAGTTGCCTGGCCGTGAGGCTGACGTGTTCTCCGGGAAAAATAGACCACCGCCAGCCGCTTCAAAAATAGTCACATTGACGATGTCACCGACACCCAGCACGAGGCTCGACGACCCGCCCTGCTCCAGCGCACGGACTCCTTCAGCGCGAGGTCCCAGACGTTCGTGAACGCCGATATTGGATGGAAGAATGTCAACGACGAGATAACCGAGTTTGTTTTCCGCCGGCGATTCAACCTGCCCCTCATTGCTGAGCTGAAGTGAGTTCGGACCCTGCGACGGAAACGCCTCGCAGCCGGCAACCATCAGCGCCAGCACACCGGCCAAAGCCAACCTTGAAATACCGAACTGAAACATGCCACTCCACACAACTTCAAGCG
>JBOFFO010000454.1:0-8697 GCA_051648665.1 Beijerinckiaceae bacterium
ACGGCCCGCATCACGGAAACGGTTCGTGATCGGATAGCGGCGGTCGCGGCCAAAATTCTTTCGCGTCACCTTGACGCCGGGCGCAGCCTGTCTTCGCTTGTATTCGGCAATATATAAAAGTCGCTCGACCTTTTTCACCACCTCCGCGTCATATCCCATCGCGATGATTTCGCTGACGCGCTTTTCATCTTCCACCAATGCTTTCAGGATGGCATCGAGATCCTCGTAAGGCGGGAGAGAATCCTGATCCTTCTGATTGTCACGCAACTCGGCTGTCGGTGCTTTGGTGATAATGTTCACCGGAATCACTTCCCCGCCCGGCCCCAAAGCCCAATCCGGCTTCCAGCGGTTGCGCAGAGCGCTCAGCCGGTAGACCTGCATCTTGTAGAGGTCCTTGATCGGATTGTAGCCGCCATTCATGTCGCCATAAATTGTGGCATAGCCGACTGACATTTCCGACTTGTTGCCGGTCGTCACCACCATCGGCCCGAATTTATTCGAGATCGACATAAGCAAGGTGCCGCGGGCGCGGCTTTGCAGATTTTCTTCCGTGATGTCGCGGGCGCGGCCTGTAAACATCGGCGCCAGTGCTTTTTCAAATCCTTCCACCGGATCGGCAATTGGCACGATGTCATAGCGCACGCCCAGCGCGTCAGCGCATTTCTTGGCGTCAACCAGTGATTCCTGGGACGTGTAACGGTAGGGCATCATGACGCAATGCACGCGGTCCGGGCCGAGCGCATCGACGGCCATGGCGGTGCAGATGGCCGAATCGATGCCGCCGGAGAGGCCGAGCACCACGCCGGGAAACCGGTTCTTGTCGACATAATCGCGCAGGCCGAGAACGCAGGCGGCATAATCGGCCTCGTCGGCATTTTCGAGAATGGCGCGTTCGCCTGTCTGGCAGCGCCAGCCCTTGTCGCCATCGACAAATTCAACCAGCGCATATTGCTCGATGAAGGCGCGCATTTGCACAGCGAGCGTGGCATCGGCATTCAGCACGAATGATGCGCCATCGAACACCAGCTCATCCTGCCCGCCGACCTCGTTGACATAAACGAGCGGCAGGCCGGATTCTGTTACACGCGCCACAGCGATGTTGATGCGCTCATCATCCTTATCGCGCCAGTAAGGCGAACCGTTCGGCACAATCAGCAATTCGGCGCCGGTCTCAGCGAGACACTCGACGACCTCCTCGCCCCAGATGTCCTCGCAGATGGGTATGCCGACACGCACGCCACGCAACACGACAGGACCGGGCAGCGGTCCGGCATCGAAGACGCGCTTCTCGTCAAACACGCCGTAATTCGGCAGGTCACATTTGTGGCGGATCGCTTCGATGCGACCGCCATCAAGCAAAGCATAGGAATTATAGAGCTTGTCGCCTTCTCGATAGGGCAAGCCAATGAACAGCGCCGGGCCACCATCGGCGGTGTCGCGCGCCAGTGTTTCCATCGCCTCGCGGCACGCGTCCTGAAAGGCAGGCTTGAGCACCAGATCTTCTGCCGGGTAACCGGCCAGAAAATTTTCCGGCAGGATGACGGCGTCCGCCTTCTGGCGCGCGCCCGCGGCGCGGGCGGCGCGGGCCTTGTCAAGGTTGCCGGCGACATCGCCGACAATCGGGTTCAACTGGGCGATAAGAAGACGGAGGCGGCGCGGCTGGTGTGTCATGCTGTTATCTAGCCCGCTCTGCGACAAAAGAAAAAGCCCCGGCAGGCCGGGGCTTTTTCAAGCGTGATTTGGCACTTATGCGCGCTTAGCGGCAAACGCGCACACGACGCACCGTTGGGCCACTCGCATCGGTGCGGACGAGTTCCCGGCGCGTCCAGCAGCGCTGGCCATGACCATAGTAGCCCGGCTGCGCGTACCGATAGGCCGGCGCGGCGTAATACGGAGCGGGTTCACTGTAATAATAGACGGGGGCAGGCTGATAGGCCGGCGCGGCATAGTAAGGCTCATAGCCATAGCCGCCATAGCCGTATCCATAGGCCGGTGCAGCCATTGCCGAGCTTGCAATTGCGCCGAGCGCGAGGCCGCCAATGACGCCGGCAGCAACTGCACCGCCGCCATGGCCCCAGCCGCCGTGCCGGCGCCAGCGCGCCTCGGCATCGCTTGTGGAAACAGCCAGCGCCGCACCGGCCGTCAACGCCGCAGCCGCGAGGGCAAACACTTTCTTGCGCATGGTCATCGCAGTCTCTCCTGTGCAACAGGGCGCAAACCGCCTTCTGTCTCACAACCAAGAAAACACTATCGGCACTGAAGTGGGGCTGAACGGAATATGGCTGAACTGTGCCGAATTGCGACGCGGCCGGGCGAAAGCGCTTTACCGTCGGGTAACCTTAACAGTTCATGTTTGCTTCTGAAGTGGCGTAGCGCGTTTGTCACACGCGGCGTTCCCGTTGGAGGTTTTCATGCGTTTTAAAGCGACGATTGCAGCGCTCGCTCTCTCAAGCACCGCCGCGCTGGCTGCTGATTATTCTGCCCTGCGCGGCTCGCAGATGGCGCCCACCACGGGTTATACGCCATCGGTCGCCCCCTCTTCTCAAGACGCGAACTGGGAAGGCTTCTATATCGGCGCGTTTGCCGGTTACAGCCACGCCAAAAACAATGGGTCAGGCTCGGTCGTCGATCTGGTCCGTCAGGCTTTCCGCTTCACCGCTGCGCTGAATGAAATGCAGGTGGACCGCTGGCCGGCGAATATGTCGGCAGGCCCGACCCGCTCGGTGAATTTCGGCCTGTTCGGCGGCTATAACGTCATGGCTGACGAATTGGTGCTTGGCATCGATCTGCAAGCGGGCGCCTTCAACCACAAATCAACGGCGACGGACGCGATTGGCCGCGCCATGAGCCTGTCTACCGGCTATGTCGAGAGCGTCACGCTCAATTCGACCATGAAGCGTACCATCGACAATTACTTCACGGCACGGGTGCGCGTCGGCCAGGCGATGGGTAATTTCCTGCCCTATATCGCCGGCGGCATCGCGGTCGCACGCGGCTCGAATGTCACCACCCTCACCTATCGCCACAGCGGCGTCGATGCTGACCCGGCGACGGCCCCTGCGCTCCCGCCGTTCGACACAGGCTTCGTGACGGTTTCCTCGGCGAACCGCAATGCCTATGCGTTCGGCTACTCCGCAGCTATCGGCAGCGACTTCATGTTCGGCGGCAATATGTTCGGCAGGGTCGAACTGTCCCATTCGCGCTTCGCGACCAGCAACATCAATGCCGAGATTACGAAGCTGAACGCCGGTCTTGGCGTCAAATTCTGACCGCCAGCCGCACGTTTCCATCAAAGGCCGCGTCCGTGCGCGGCCTTTTTCTTTTTAGGCCAGCCAGAAATTCTGCACAATCACACCGCCCCACACCAATCCACAGATGAGCAGCATGAAAAAAACTGCCGCCGAGCCGAGATCCTTGATGTAGCCAATCCGGTCGTTGTGCTCCGGTGTGATGTGATCGCACAGCTCTTCAATTGCCGTGTTGAGAATTTCGACAGACAGCAGCATCAAGACCGCCGTCATCATGGCGATAAATTGCGTGATGCTCCGGGCAATCAGCGGTGCGATGACCAGCGCGACGACCAGCAGAATCAACTCCTGCCGCACCGCCGTCTCGTGGCGGCCCGCATGACTCAGGCCGCGCATGGAATTGAAAAAGGCCGCAACAATCCGCTTCATGCCGCCTCGCTTGCCAGGCTGCGGCCTTTGTCCATCGCGGCAAAAGCCGCATGGAGATCGCCATAGCCACGGGCGGCATGCACATATTCATGGTCGCGGTCAATTTCGCCAAACGGAGCGACAACCCACTCCCACATGGCATCCGGCAGCGGCAGGCGCGCACCGCGCATCAGATCAAGGGTATCGGTCACAGCGCCAGTGCCGTCCCGCTCCTCCATCACCGTATCGGTCAGCAGGCAGACGCGGCAGCGCAGCGCCTGCAAATCGGCGAGGTGCCAGCCAATCAGCCGGTCCAGAAAATCGGCCGGCAGCACCTTTTCGCGCGCCGGATTGTTTTCCAGCCATTCCGCCGGCCGGATCGGCAGTTGCGACAACATGTTGGCGGAAATTACCAGATCAACCGCCGGGTCGTCGCGCCATGCGCTCAGTGGATCGCCTCTTTCTGATGCCTCGCCCAACAGCCACGGCAATGCGCCAGAAAGGTCGGATTCGACAAATGAAACCTGACGGTCGCGGCGAAGCCGAAGTTTCACCGCTGGCGAATGCACGGCATCGACCAGCACAACCTTATCGAACATGGCAATAAGGTCGGTCATCGGCACATCCCGCGCCAAGCCTGAACCAAGCACGACGACGGTGCGGCGCCGCGTCAAGCCCGCTATGGCCTGCCGCACGACCGCATGGCACTGCGCCTCATGCGCTGCCCAAGCGGCGCGCTGGCGGCGGCCGCGCGACCAGAGGCCAATATTTTCGCGCACCAGCCCGACGCGGCGGGCCGGGCGCGCCGCGCGCGTCAGGGCATAAAGCAACAGTTCGGCAAACATGGCGGCAATCGAATCAGGTTTCGTAGCCGCGAGGGTAGCGCGCTACCAGTGGCGATAAAAATGATGGACGGGACCGCGCCCCTTGCCGATGCGCATGACTGCCCCCGCCTCCAATGCGCCGGTCAGAAAGGTCTTCGCGTCAGCCACCGCAGCCTTCAGCGCGAGCCCCTTGGCCAAACCGGCGGCGATGGCGGCTGAGAGGGTGCAACCTGTGCCATGGGTGTTGCGCGTCGCCACACGCAGCGCCGGGAACACCATTTCCTCCCCGGCAGTGACAAAAACATCATTAGAGCGGATGCCGGTGCCATGGCCACCTTTCACCAGCACAGCGCTGGAACCAAAGCGCAACAAGCGGCGCGCCTGTGCCACCATTTCGCCCTCGCTGGCAGCAACGGGTTCATCGAGCAGTGCAGCGGCCTCCAGCATATTCGGCGTGATGAGACGCGCCAGCGGCATCAGCCTTTCCCGCAAGACATTGATCGCATCTGGGCGCAACAGCCGATCGCCAGATGTCGCGACCATCACCGGATCGAGAACCACCTGTGTTTGACTGTAGCGCAGGAGTCCGGAAGCAATGGCCGTGATGCTTAAGGCATTCGACACCATGCCGATTTTCACAGCGCTGACGGCAAAATCCGAGAAGACAGAGTCGATCTGCTCTGCGACAAAATCCGGCGGCACATCATGGATTGCCTGCACGCCAACGGTATTTTGCGCCGTCAAGGCCACCAACACGCTTGCGCCATAAACGCCAAGGGCGGAAAATGTTTTTAAGTCAGCCTGAATACCGGCGCCTCCCCCTGAGTCCGAGCCTGCAATCGTTACGGCAATCGGCGTCATCGGGCATGCTCCGCCAGAGCTGCATCAACGCGCGTCCGCAGTCGCACTGCGGCCAGTCGCGGGTCAGGCTGGGCGGCGATGGCGGAAATTACGGCGACGCCTTGTGCACCCGCCCTGATGCAATCCGCAGCATTGTCCAAGGCAATGGCGCCAATAGCGACGACCGGCAGCGGCGACAGCCGCACACACAAGCGCAAGCCATCCAGCCCGATGGCGGGCTTGGCATCGGTTTTCACACCCGGCCCGAAAACTGGACCGACACCGAGATGGTCGACAATGCCTGCATCGACCGCACTGATCTGGTCCGGGCTGGTGATCGACAGTCCGATGATTGCATCGAGCCCCATGATGCCACGCGCCGCCGCGGGAGGCACATCATCCTGCCCGACATGCACGCCCGCAGCGCCCGCAGCGAGCGCAATATCAGGCCGGTCATTGACGATGAGCGGGATGCCTTTCGGATGAAGGGCAGCAACCAAAGCGCGCGCCTGTTCCAGATAATCGCGGCCTTTGGCATGGGGATCGCGCAACTGCACCAGCGTTGCACCGCCAGCCGCGGCTTCGAGCGCCACATCGATAAGGCCACGCGCAGCGCACAGCACTGGATCGGTTACAAAATAAATGCGCAGATCGGTTTTCATGCGCATTGTGATCAGACCTGCGCGGCGCGCGCGGCAATTTCGCCGGCACCGACGGAATACAGCGCATCGAGAAAGGCGGCTGCCAGCGTGCCCGGCCCGTGCGGCGCGGCCGCGCGCGCGGATTCCGCTGCGACTTTGAAGGTCGCGCAGGCGGTCTGCGCCGCTGCGAAAAAATCACCGGTCACAGCGACCATTGCGCCGGTCACCGCCGACAATGCGCAACCCGTGCCGGTGATCTGCGTCATCATAGCAGCGCCGCCGCGCACCGGCGCGATCCGCCCGCCGTCCGTGACAATGTCCGTTTCGCCGCTGATAACGACAACCGAGCCGCATGCTTGCGCCAGCGCCTGCGCCGCCGCGATCGCGTCATTGGCAGCCGTGGTGGAATCAACGCCTCTCGATGACGCCGCGCCACCGGCAAGCGCGATGATTTCCGAGGCATTGCCACGAATGACGGAAGGCCTGTGCTGCAGCAATTTCGCGCATGTCTCGCGACGGTATCGCGTCGCGCCGACGCCGACGGGATCGAGCACCCAGGGCTTGCCCAGCGCCTGCGCGCGCGCTGCGGCAGCGAGCATCGACGTCACCCACGGCGCGTCGAGCGTACCGATATTGATGACGAGGCTCTGGCTGATTGCGACGAATTCCTCGACCTCCTCAATGGCATGCACCATCGCCGGCGAAGCGCCGCATGCGAGCAAGGCATTGGCGGTGAAATTCATGACGACATGGTTGCTGACGTTGTGAACCAGCGGCCGCCCGGCGCGCACGGATTCAACAATGTGGGAAATGGTATTCATCATTCGCCTCCGTCCCTCCGCCGGCATAACCCGGATCAGGTTCAAAGGGTCCGGCACCATTGCCGTCTCAGTGCACGCAGCGGCGCACTCCCCTCGGATAAGAAAGATTTATCGCGAAGCAAAAAAACTGCAAGGGCTGGCGAGACGACCAGGTTTTGACGGGCACTGGCCAGCTCTTGTCAGACGCGCCATTCAAACCGCACTTCTTCGCCAGCCGCCATGCCGGCGCGGTGCCAGCCCTGCGCCGCATAAAATACTTCGGCGCGCGTGCCGGCGCCGGTTGTCAGCCAGATCGTTCGCGCGCCCTCGCTGATCAGCCAGTCACGGGCCGAAGTCAGCAGCACCTTGCCCATCCCCTTGCCTTCATGGCCCGGTAGAACGAACAAGGCGAATATTGAATTCGTGGAACGGTCGGCAATCGAAAAAGCGACGATGTGGCCATCCTGCTCCGCCACCCAGCCTTTAGACGTGGTGCCGAAGGAGGCGGCTATCGTGTCATTGGTGATGCCGCGCGCCGCGAGTTGCTCCATCGACAGATGGTTTTCCCGCACGGATGTGCGGACCACGGACATACCCGGAACGTCAGCCGGAATTGCCTCGCGGATGGGCGATGGAGAAAAAGCCACGGAACTTTGCCCTATCGCGAAAAAAAAAACGCGCGGCTGTTGCCGCGCGCTGATTATTCCGCCGCCTCGACCTTCGGCCGCGCGATGGCGCGCCGCTCGGCCTTGATGAGTTCGGCCAGCATGAACGCCACTTCGAGCGACTGCTCTGCATTCAGGCGCGGATCGCAGAAGGTGTGGTAACGGTCCGCCAGATCGCCATCGGAAATGGCGCGCGCGCCGCCGATGCATTCGGTGACGTTCTTGCCGGTCATTTCCAGATGCACACCACCGGCATAGGTGCCTTCGGCCTGATGAATCGCAAAGAAATTCTTGATCTCGCGCACCACCTGCTCATAGGGCCGCGTCTTGTAGCCGCTCGCCGAGGTGATCGTGTTGCCGTGCATCGGGTCGCACGACCACACCACCGTGCGGCCCTCTTTCTGCACCGCACGGATGAGGCCCGGCAGATGGTCATTCACCTTGTCGGCGCCGAAGCGCGCGATGAGCGTCAGCCGGCCCGGCTCGTCATGCGGGTTCAGAATGTCGATCAGCTTGAGCAACTCGTCGGGCTTCAGCGACGGGCCGCATTTCAGGCCGATGGGATTCTGGATGCCGCGGAAATATTCGACATGGGCGTGGTCAGGCTGGCGCGTGCGGTCGCCAATCCAGAGCATGTGGCCGGAGGTCGCATACCAGTCGCCCGACGTTGAATCGACGCGCGTCAGAGCTTCCTCATAGCCAAGCAGCAACGCCTCATGGCTGGTGAAGAAATCGGTGGTGCGCATTTCCGGATTGGTTTCCGGATCGATGCCGATGGCGCGCATGAATTCGAGCGTCTCGGTGATGCGGTCGGACAAGGCGCTATATCGCCCGCTCTGCGGCGAGTCCTTCACAAATCCCAGCATCCAGCGATGGGCGTTTTCGAGGTTGGCGTAGCCGCCGGTCGCGAAAGCGCGGATGAGATTGAGCGTCGCGGCGGACTGGCGGAACGCCTCGAGCTGCCGGCGCGGATCGGGAATGCGCGCGTCGGCGGTGAAGGCATTGTCATTGACGATGTCGCCGCGATAGCTCGGCAGCTCCACGCCATCCTTTTTCTCGGTGTCGGACGAGCGCGGCTTGGCGAACTGGCCGGCGATGCGGCCGACCTTCACCACGGGCGAGCCGCCGGCGAACGTCAGCACCACGGCCATCTGCAGGAAGACGCGGAAGAAATCGCGGATGTTGTCCGCCGAATGCTCGGCGAAACTCTCGGCGCAATCGCCGCCCTGCAACAGGAACGCCTCACCTTTTGCGACTTTCGCGAGGTTCCG
>JBOFFO010000455.1:0-5155 GCA_051648665.1 Beijerinckiaceae bacterium
CCTTTCCGTCGGATATTTACTGGATTGCCGGCGGCAAGGCGAAGGATGGCGGCATTGAACCGCTGCAGCCCTGCTTTTCGCATGTCAGAAAGGTCTATCTTATCGGTGCGGCGACAGAGATGTTTGCCGAGACGCTTGATGGATCATTGCCGTATGAGCGGTGCGGCACACTTGATGTCGCCGTGGCGCACGCAGCGCGCGATGCGGCAAGCTCAACGGCCAAAGAACCTGTTGTCTTGCTGTCGCCGGCATGCGCCAGCTACGACCAGTTTCCGAATTTCGAAGTGCGCGGCGATTATTTTCGCGCGCTGGCGCAAACCATCATCAACAATCACACGGCAGGGTGAGGACGGGCATTATGGCATCACGTGTCGAGCGCTCTCCGGTCACACACTGGTGGTGGACAGTGGACCGGCCTTTGTTGGCCGGACTCCTGATCCTGATGCTGTGTGGCATTGTGTTTCTCATGGGCGGTGGGCCGCCGGTTGCAGAGCGGCTTGGACTATCGACTTTCCATTTCGTGCACCGGCAAATTGGCTGGCTCAGTGTCGGCCTGCTTGTTCTTCTCGCCGTGTCGTTTCTGTCGCCGCGTCATGTGCGGCGCGTCGCGTTGCTGATGTATGTCACGGGCATGGCGCTGGTGGTCGCGACGCTCCTGTTCGGGGCCGAAGTGAAGGGCGCGCGCCGCTGGATCACACTTTTCGGTCAGAATATCCAGCCGTCCGAATTTGTGAAACCGGCCTTTGTCATTCTCGCGGCGTGGGCATTTTCCGAGGGCGCGAAACGGCAGGACATGCCGGGCACAATTTTCGGGGTATTGCTGTTGCCGGCAACGATCGTGCCGCTGGTCATGCAGCCGGATATTGGACAGACGATGCTGTTGAGTGTGGTCTGGGCCGGTTTGTTTTATCTGGCAGGCCTGCATGTGTTCTGGGTGATCGGGCTTGGCGCGATCAGCGCGGCAGGCTTGGCGTTGGCTTATATGTTTTTTCCGCATGTGACGAACCGCATTAATCGCTTTTTGGATAAAGGAGCGGCGGGCGGTGATACGTTTCAGGTCGATACGGCAGTGGAAAGTTTTGTTTCCGGCGGCTGGTTTGGCAAGGGGCCGGGCGAAGGCACGATCAAGCGCATCCTGCCTGACAGCCATACGGATTTTCTTTTCGCGGTGATCGGCGAAGAATTTGGTGTAGCGGTCGCGCTGGCGCTGGTGATGCTGTTTGCGTTCATCATCATCCGCTCTCTGCTGCTGGCGCGGCGCAGTGATGATCCGTTCTGCCGCTTTGCCGCCGCGGGCCTTGCCATGCTGACTGGCGTGCAGGCTTCCATCAATATGATGGTCAATCTGCATCTCATCCCACCGAAGGGCATGACCCTGCCGTTCGTGTCCTATGGTGGCTCGTCCCTGTTGTCGGTGGCGCTCGGCATGGGCTTTCTTGTTGCGGTTACCCGGCGGCGGCCGAAGTCGGAAACGCAGGTTTCCTACGGGATGCCGGCGATGGCGGGAGCGCATTGAATGGCGCAGGCTGATCCGTTCGTGCTGCTTGCTGCCGGTGGCACCGGCGGACATTTGTTTCCGGCGGAGGCGCTGGCGCATGCACTCGCTGCGCGTGGTGTTGCCTGTGAGCTGGCGACAGATTCCCGTGCGGCACAATACGCCAAGGATTTTCCGGCGCGTGCCGTGCATGCGTTGCCGTCAGCGACGCCATCGGGTGGAACAATTTTCAGCAAAGTGAGCGCTGGCGTGACCCTGATGCGTGGGGCGTTGAAAGCGCGCGGTCTGATCGCGCGGCACCGCCCGTCGGCAGTCGTTGGCTTCGGGGGATATCCGTGTGTGCCGCCGGTGATAGCGGCCGTTCAGAAAAATGTGCCGACGATTTTGCATGAACAGAATGGCGTGCTCGGCCGCGCCAATGCATTTCTTGCCGCGCGTGTCACGGCCATCGCGACGGGATTTCCTGATGTACGCGGCATCACGCCGACGCTGGCGGATAAAACCACCCATATCGGCAACCCTGTGCGGCCGGCGGTGCTCGCGGCTGTCGCCCCATTTATCGCGATGGAACCCGGTGGCGTGCTGAAGCTGCTTGTGTTCGGCGGCTCGCAGGGCGCGCGCGTGATGAGCGATATTGTGCCCGACGGCGTGGCGTTGTTGCCGGATGATTTGCGCGCGCGTCTGCGGATTGTGCAACAGGCGCGCAGTGAGGATATGGCCCGTGTGCGCGCCCGCTATGATGCGCTGGGCGTCACGGCGGTGCTGGAGCCGTTCTTCAAAGATTTGCCGGTGCGCATGGCGGACAGCCATCTTGTGATCGCACGGTCTGGTGCTTCCACCGTTGCGGAATTGGGTGTGCTGGGGCGGCCATCCATCCTTGTGCCGTTGCCGGGGTCGCTGGATCAGGATCAGGCTGCCAATGCGAAGGTTCTGGGCGATATTGGCGCGGCTGAGATCGTGATGCAGCCAGATTTTACGCCGCAGCGCGTGGCGGAGATGCTGCGGGCGCGCCTTGCGAATCCCGCGCAGTTGACGGCGGCGGCAGCAGCCGCCAAAAGCGCCGGCATTCCTGATGCCGCTGCGCGCCTTGCCGCGCTTGTCGCCCGCATTGCGGGTTTGTGAGTTTTCCGGACTGGAGATGAGCCATGCGCCTTCCGCGCGAAATCGGACCGATTCATTTCATCGGCATCGGCGGTATCGGCATGTCCGGCATTGCCGAAGTGCTGGCCAATCTTGGCTACACTGTGCAAGGATCGGATTCCTCTGAAAACGCCAATGTCAAGCGACTGCGTGAGAAGGGCGTGACCTGTTTTGTCGGGCATGCGGCGGACAATCTGGGCAAGGCCGAGGTTGTGGTCGTTTCCACCGCCATCAAGCGGGATAATCCTGAGCTGGCGCTGGCGCGTGAAAAGCGCATTCCCGTGGTGCGACGTGCAGAAATGCTCGCGGAGCTGATGCGCTTCCGCACCTGCGTGTCGATTGCCGGCACGCATGGCAAAACGACAACGACTTCGCTCGTCTCGACCCTGCTGGAGAAAGGCGGGTTTGATCCCACCATTGTCAATGGCGGCATTATCAATGCGCTTGGCACCAATGCCAAACTCGGCGCGGGCGAATGGATGGTGGTGGAGGCAGATGAATCGGACGGCACTTTCCTGAAATTGCCGACGACTGTGGCTGTCATCACCAATATCGATCCGGAACATCTCGATCATTTCAAGACGTTCGATGCGATCAAGGACGCGTTCCGGTCCTTCGTGGAAAATCTGCCCTTCTACGGTTTTGCCGTGATGTGCCTTGATCATCCCACGGTGCAGGAGCTGGTGGGCCGCATCGAGGATCGCCGCGTCATTACTTATGGTGAAAATCCGCAGGCCGATGTGCGGTTGCTGAATGTTGATCTCTCCGGCGGCCAGTGCCGGTTTGATGTCACAATTCATGATCGCAAGCTCGGCAAGACCGTGGAAATTCCCAATCTCGTGCTGCCGATGCCGGGCCATCACAATGCGCTGAATGCCACATCGGCTGTGGCTGTTGCTTATGAGCTGGGCATGCCGGTCGATGCAATCCGTACAGCGCTGGCGTCCTTCGGCGGTGTGAAGCGGCGTTTCACCAAAACCGGCGAGTGGAACGGCGTGCAGATTTTTGATGATTATGGCCATCACCCCGTGGAAATCGCTGCCGTGCTGCGCGCCGCGCGCGCCTCCACCAAGGGGCAGGTGATCGCGGTGATGCAGCCGCACCGCTATACGCGCCTGCAATCGCTGTTTTCGGATTTCGCCACCTGCTTCAACGATGCCGATACAGTGTTTGTGGCGCCTGTTTATGCAGCGGGTGAGCAGCCGATCGACGGCATCAGCCGCGATACGCTCGTTTCTGCGATCAAGCAGCACGGTCATCGCGATGCGCGCGCGCTGGAATCGCCGGAAAAACTCGCGGGCCTCGTGCGCGGCGTGGCGAAGCCCGGTGATTATGTGGTGCTGCTCGGCGCTGGCACCATCACGCAATGGGCCTATGCACTGCCCAATGAACTGGCGGCAGGGGCGGGCGAGCAATGCCGCCGTTTCCCGATCTGGCGCCGCCACTCGCGGCCGCCATGCCAAACTTCCGCGGGCGGATGACCGCCAATCAGAGCATGGCGGATCTGACATGGTTCCGTGCGGGCGGATTGGCGCAACTGTTGTTTTCGCCGGCGGATGAGGATGACCTCGCTTATTTCCTGGCGAAACTTGATGCATCCATTCCTGTCACCGTGGTGGGCGTCGGGTCGAATCTGATCGTGCGCGATGGCGGTATTGATGGCGTGGTGATCCGCCTGTCGCCGCGCGGGTTCGGGCGCGCTGAATATGTCGGCGAGAACAAGATTTCCGCCGGCTGTGCGACGCCGGATAAAAAACTCGCTGAAGTTGCAGCAGAAGCGGGACTCGGCGGCATGGAATTTTATTTCGGCATTCCCGGCTGGATCGGCGGCGCGTTGCGCATGAATGCCGGCGCCAATGGTGGCGAAACCAAGGATGTTCTGGTTTACGCAAACGCCGTCAATCGCGATGGCGATATGGTGACCTTCACCCATGCCGAGATGGGCTTTGTCTATCGCGCATCCTCGGTGCCGGATGGGCATATTTTCACCAGCGCGCTGTTTGAAGGCAAGCCCGAGGACAAGAGCGTGATCCGCGCGCGCATGGCGGCGGTGCAGGAGCATCGCGAAACAGCGCAGCCGATCCGCGAAAAGACCGGCGGCTCGACCTTCAAGAATCCGCCGGGACACAGTGCGTGGAAATTGATCGATGCGGCGGGCTGCCGTGGCCTGCGCATTGGCGGCGCGATGATGAGCGAGATGCATTGTAATTTCATGATCAACACTGGCACCGCGACCGCGAATGATCTGGAAACGCTGGGTGAGGAAGTGCGCCGGCGGGTGAAAGACCATTCCGGTGTGGAGTTGCAATGGGAAATCAAGCGGCTCGGCAAAGTATCTGGGCCGATGCAGGCGTAATTGTCCCGCACGCGCGCAGCTCGCGGCGCATCGCCGCAGCGGCGCCGCATGAATCAATTCGCAACGCTTGTCCGCTAATATCGCGCGCGTTGCAGGAGAATGAATGATGGCGAAGCATGTCGCGGTGCTGATGGGCGGCTGGTCGGTGGAGCGCGAAGTGTCGC
>JBOFFO010000456.1:0-7267 GCA_051648665.1 Beijerinckiaceae bacterium
TGTCCCACACGCTTGAGGTTAAAAAGCCAAATCCAAATTCGCGAAAAGCCGGCCAGCCGCCGATGAGCATGGACAGCATGATGCCGGCCAGCAGACCCAGCACCGTATAGGCGGCGAGACGGCTCAATCCGGCGAATAACCGGTCGCCGAGGGGCGACAGATGCTTCTTGCGGCTCGGCGCGTGCGGCACGGCAATCTGGGTCGTCATGGATACGGCGCTCATCGGGCAACTCCGTCACATCTAGCGCATTTGCATGCGGGCAGCATCCGGTCTGCTGCGGTCATGAGCGCGAAGGCGGCCCATCGCAGGAAACCGCGCACGGAGGGCGTCCGCGCGCGGCTGTTGTGGTGATTTACTTCTTGAAGCCGAGGTCCTGCGCCCAGGTGGCGCGGATCTTGTCCTTCACATTGGCCGGCATCGGCACATATTCCAGATCGCTGGCAATCTTGTCGCCGCTGGTGAAAGCCCAGTCGAAGAATTTCAGCGCTTCCGCGTTCTTGGCCGCATCCGCTTCCTTGCGCATCAGGATGAAGGTGGCGGAGGTGATCGGCCAAGCCTCAGCGCCGGGCTGATTGTTCAAGATCACGCCATAACCCGGTGCAGACGCCCAGTCCGCATTGGCGGCAGCGGCCTGAAAATTCTTTTCTTCCGGCGTCGGAAATTTACCGTCCTTGTTGGCGACTAGGCCGTAGGACAGCTTGTTCTGCTTGGCATAGGCATATTCGACATAGCCGATGGAATTCGCGATCTGCTTCACCGATGCAGACACGCCCTCATTGCCCTTGCCGCCGATGCCAACCGGCCAGCTGACCGAGGTGTTGGCGCCGACCTTCGATTTCCACTCATCCGAAATGCGCGAGAGATAATCGGTCCAGACGAAGGTCGTGCCGGAACCATCGGAGCGATAGACGACATTGATGTTGGCCTCCGGCAGCTTCACGCCAGGATTGAGATCGGCAATCGGCTTTTCGTTCCATTTCTTGATCTTGCCGAGATAAATGTCGGCGAGCACTGGGCCGGTGAATTTGATGCCGCGCTGGTCGATGCCAGCCAGGTTCACCGCCGGGACCAGCGCGCCGATGGCGGCCGGGAACTGCACGAGCTTGTCCTTCTCAAGGTCTTCGCCCTTGAGCGGCATGTCGGACGCGCCGAAATCGACGGTCTTCGCCTTGATCTGGCGGATGCCGCCGCCGGAGCCGATGGACTGATAGTTCAGGCCATTGCCGGTCGCGGCCTTATAGGCCTCGGCCCATTTGGCATAGAGCGGGAACGGGAAGGTCGCGCCGGCGCCGGTGATGTCGGCCGCGCGGGCGGGGGTGAAGGCTGCGGCGGCCACGGTGACTGCGGCGACGGCCAGCGGAAAGAGTTTCATGGTCAGGCTCCCTGCCGGGCCTTCCGGCCCTGTGATGAGAGCGTGCTATGTGCCGTTGATGACAGGCCGATGACACGGCCGGGCAAAGGATCAGCCAACCGCGCGGTCAGGCCAGCGGCAGGGACACCGTGAACACGGAACCCTTGCCCGGCTCGCTAGCGATGGTGAGGCGGCCACGGTGGCGGTTGATGATGTGCTTGGCGAGCGCCAGACCCAGCCCGGTGCCGCCCTTCTGACGGCTGTGGCTGGCATCGACCCGGTAAAACCGCTCGGTCAGGCGCGGCAGGTGCACGGCGGCGATGCCCGGCCCGTCATCGGCGACAGCGAGATCGGCGTGCGGTGCGCCCTGATCAAACAGCGCCGACGGGCCAATGGTGATGGTGACATGGCCGTTCTCGCGGCCGTATTTGATGGCGTTTTCCACAAGGTTTTCCACAACCCGGACCAGCTCGTCGCGGTCGCCGGTCACCACCGGCTCGCTGCGGATGTCGAACGTCACTGTGACATGGCGCATGGCGGCCTGCGGCTTGAGGCTGTCCGTCACCTCGCGCACCAGCGGCACCAGCGGCACATGCTGGCGCGGCGTGATGTGCTGGTTCATCTCGACCCGTGACAGGGAGAGCAGATCGTCGATCAGGCGGGCCATGCGGCGGCCTTGTTCGCGCATGATCGCGAGGAACTGCGCGCGGGCTTCCGGATCGTCCTTTGCCGGGCCTTCCAGCGTCTCGATGAAACCGAGCAGGGAGGCGAGCGGTGTGCGCAACTCGTGGCTGGCGTTGGCGACGAAATCCGAGCGCATCCGCTCGGTCTGCCAAATCTCCGTGCGATCCATGAAATGCAGCACGACCGCAAGGTCCGATGTGCGGCGGATGCCGATCTGGAACCGGCGCTCCACCGGCCCGCGCTCGACATGCGCGACCGTGGCCTGCCCTTTCCGACGCGCTTCAATCACCCCGGCGCGCACATCCGGCTCGCGCAGGCTGAACCAGAAGGGATCGCCCTGACGGACGCGGGGCAGCATGGTGCGGGCGGCCGCATTGGCGGCCATGACGGCATCATCCGGTCCGACCACCAGCACCGGATCGGCCATGCAATCGAGGATACCGGCGGCTTCGATCACCGCTGCCCGCCCGCCGGCGGCTCAGGCCAGCGCATCGATCTCTTCCGGCGTCAAATCCCCCGGCACGATGATGATTGGCACCGGCAGGTTGGTCGCGCCCTTGGCGGCCAGCCCGGAGACAAGCGGCCCCGGCCCGTCCTTGCCCGTGCCGGCGGCAAGGATCAGGCTGGCAATATCCTCATCCTCATCGATCAGGGTGCGGATTTCATCGACCTTTTTGCCGATGCGGATTTCGGTCTGCGCTTCGACGCCGGTGACTTCTTTCAGACGGCTGTTGGCGGCATCGAGCTTTTCCTGCGCATCGGCGGCGGCCTCATCCTCCATCACGGAGGAAACACCGAGAATCGGCAGCGCCTCCGGCGGATCGGCGACCGACAGCATGACCACGCCCGCCCCGGTGCGCGCGGCGCGCCGCCCGGCATAGCGGATGGCAACACCGCTTTCCGGCGACCCGTCAATGATGACCAGGATTTTCGGCCTGTGCCCGGTTTCGTAGGATCGGCGCCGGCGGCTCATGGCAACTCCGCAAGGGACTCAGGGGCCGGACATGCTGCCAGCCCGGCGGGTCCGGCACAACCGGCCCGGCATGGGCTGATCCATAGCCGGCTATTTCTGCACGAAGCCGACGATGGAGCGCACCTCGCGCATGGTGACGTCGGCGATGGCGCGGGCGCGGTCTGCACCGTTACAGAGGATGCGGTCAATTTCTGCCGGATCGGCCAGCAGGCGGCGCATCTCGGCGGCAATCGGCGCGAGCTTCGCCACGGACAGGTCCGCCAGCGCGCTCTTGAACTGCGAGAACTGGCCGCCGCCAAACTGGGTCAGCACATCCGCTTTGGAGCGGCCATCCAGCGCGGCGAAGATGCCGACGAGATTGTCCGCCTCCGGCCGGCCTTCCAGACCCTTTTCCTCCGACGGGAGCGCATCGGGATCGGTCTTGGCCTTGCGGATTTTCGTGGCGATGGTGTCGGCATCGTCGGTGAGGTTGATGCGCGAATAATCGGAGGCATCGGACTTCGACATTTTCTTGGAGCCATCGCGCAGGGACATGACGCGCGCCGCCGGTCCGCCGATCATCGGTTCGGTCAACGGAAAATACGCATCGCCATGCCCCAGCGCCGCGATTTGCGCCGCGTAGTCATTGTTGAATTTCTGGGCGATGTCGCGCGTCAATTCCAGATGCTGCTTCTGATCCTCGCCGACCGGCACATGGGTGCCTTTGTAGAGCAGAATATCGGCAGCCATCAGCACGGGATAGGCGTAAAGGCCGACCGCCGCATTCTCCCGGTCCTTGCCGGCCTTTTCCTTGAATTGCGTCATGCGGTTGAGCCAGCCCAGACGGGCGACGCAATTAAACACCCACGCCAGCTCGGCGTGACCGGCCACCTGACTCTGGTTGAACAGGATTGATTTTTTCGGATCGATGCCTGCGGCAATATAAGCCGCCGTGACCTCGCGGATGGAACGCTGCAACTCTACCGGATTATTCGGCACGGTGATCGCGTGCATATCCACAACGCAATAAATGCAGTCGAAGCTTTTCTGCATTTCGACCCAGCGCTGGAGCGCGCCGAGATAATTGCCAAGATGCAGCGCGTTTGTCGGCTGCATGCCGGAGAAAATCCGTTCTGCGAATTTTTTGGAAGCGGCTGGCGCAGATGCGCCCGATGCCAGAGCATCCTGCATGGTTTGGACCCCGTCATGGTGAGCCGGAAACGCACGGCGGGAGGTGGGATTATCCGCCGTTGACGTGCGTGGCCGGGAAAGCGCGGCGCTTATCGGGCAAAACCGCTGCGCCCGCAAGAGCGGCACGGGGCGGCACGGGTCGCGCGCCGCAGGCTCGCAACAAAAAACCCGGCGCGGTGGCCGGGTTTTGACGGGATTGGCAGTCCGCGTCAGATGCGGCTCATCACCCGCCGGTCATGCCGGCGCCGGTCGCTCGGCGGCTGATAGGCGACACGCGCATGGTAGGTGCAGTAAGGCGTGCCGATGTCGCAATTCGCGCCGCAATAGCGGAAGGCATCCTGCGTCGGATCACCCATCGGCCATTTGCACAGGCCTTCCTTCAATTCCATGATCGTGACGCGCTGGGACATCGGCACCACCACATCCTCATCAAGCGGCTCAACCCAGGTCTGCACTTCTTCCTGCGGCTGCGGCGTGATTTTCAACGCGGTCGCGCCACGGGTCTGACCGGCGTTGATGCTGCGGCCCATGCCGCCACCCAATCCGCCCGCCATGGCGCCATTCATGCCGCCACCGTTGTGTCCGGCAACGCGCACAGATCCCGTGGATACGGGCTTGCGCGGCGGGCGCGCGGCGGAGACAGCCGGCGCCTTGGCGCGTCCGGCGAGACCGAGGCGATGCACTTTGCCGATGACGGCGTTGCGCGTGACCATGCCGAGTTCAGCCGCGATCTGGCTGGCGCTCAGACCGTCGGTCCACAATTTCTTCAACAAATCGATACGCTCGTCTGTCCACGACATGCGCTATTCCCTCAAACATTCACGCGGAATCCCGCCGCATGATCCGCCATGCCCTGCACAACGAACCTGATTTCAAGCACCCGACACGAAGGAAATCTGAACTCCAGCAAGCCATCCCGCCCGCCGGGAAAATGCCTACAATGGCGCGTGACTCGCGGACAAGAGTCTGAAACGAGAACGCTGTGAATTTGACCAAAAGGCGCAAGGATATTTGGGGATAATTGATTTCATCCACAGATTGGCCACGGGTTGGCCGCGTTTCACGCCGCTTTCCGCCACGCGCGCGCCAGTTTCGCGCCGCTGCCGGGTGATGCCAGCTTGCGCAGACCAGACATGGGTGAGGGACACCGCGCCTGCAAGGGCTGCCGCAGGGCCGTTCACCTGCCGATGACTCGCATGATCAGGAATACGATGCCGCACAGGCGATGCGGCGCCGTGGCTGGGTCGCGTGGATTCGAACCACGATAGCGGGAATCAAAATCCCGAGTCCTACCATTAGACGACGACCCAACAGCCCGATGACGCCGCACCGGAGCGCGGCCCGATTACCAGCAAGCGCCGGGACGCTCAAGGGCGGCGCTGATGATTATGCGCACCATGGATCATGCACATCCCTCACGCCTGCGCGGGCAAGCGGTCCTTCAAACGCAGCAGGCCGATGCGCTTGATCTCCTCGATGGCGGTTGCAAATTCCGTCTCGGCGTCATGGCCGATGCGGCGTTCGAACGCGGCGAGAATATCATCCTTGCTCCGGCCCTTGACGGCCATGATGAAGGGAAAGCGGAAGCGCGTCTTGTAAGCCTCGTTCAAGGCCGTGAAGCGGGTGAGTTCATCGGGCGTCAGACGGTCGAGGCCAGCGCCTGCCTGCTCTTTTGTTGAGTCATCAGTCAGTTGCTTGGCGAGTGCCAGCCGCCCCGCCAGATCGGGATGGGCGTTGATGAGGCGCAATTTTTCCTCACGGCTCATGGCATCAAGCACCGTGACAAAGGCGGCATGCAGTCCTTCCGCCGTTTCCTGCTGCGACCCCAATGAACCCCAGGCGCGTTCGGGAATCTGCGGCGTGTGCTCGAAGATATCACCGAAGCGGGCGATGAAGGTTTGCCGGCTCATTTGCGCCAACGGCACATCTTTCGGGAAGTGGTGGCGCGCCCAATGGGCGGCAATGGCGTCGCGCCGGGCGATCCAGACGCCCTCATGGCCCTGCGCATAATCAAGGAAACGCGCCAGCGCGGCGACCCGGCCGGGACGGCCGATGAGCCGGCAATGCAGGCCGATGGACAGCATCTTGGCGGCGCCCGCTTCACCCTCGGCATAGAGCACGTCAAAGGCGTCCTTCAGATAGGCGAAGAACTGGTCGCCGGCATTGAAGCCCTGCGGCGTGGCAAAGCGCATGTCGTTGCTGTCGAGCGTGTAGGGCACGATGAGATGGCGGCGGCCATCGGGGCCGGCGATCCAGTAGGGCAGATCATCGGCGTAGGAATCGGCGCCATAGAGAAAGCCGCCCTCCTCCATCACCAGGGGAATGGTGTTTTCGGACGAGCGCCCGGTGTACCAGCCGATGGGGCGTTCACCGGTCACTTCGGTGTGGATGCGGATCGCCTCGGCCATCTGGCGGCGCTCTTCGGCCTTGGGCATGTCCTTATGTTCGATCCATTTCAGGCCGTGGCTGGCGATTTCCCAACCGGCTTCGTTCATGGCGGCCACGGCTTCGGGATGGCGGGCCAGCGCTGTGGCGACACCGTAAACCGTGACCGGCGCGTTGCGGCTGGTGAACAGCCGCCACAGCCGCCAGAAACCGGCCCGCGAGCCATATTCGTAGATCGACTCCATGTTCATATGGCGCTGGCCAGGCCATGCTGCAGCGCCAACAATCTCTGACAGGAACGCTTCCGACGCCGCATCGCCATGCAGGATGTTGTTCTCACCGCCTTCTTCGTAATTGATGACGAACTGAAGCGCGATGCGCGCTCCGCCAGGCCAGCGGGCATCGGGCGGGTTGCGGCCATAGCCGATCATGTCACGGGGGTAGGTCTGCTGCATCGTGGCCTCTTGTCAGGCGCGCCCAAATCGGTGGCGGCGCCCATTCCTACCACACCGTATTTTCGCATGGGACAACAAGGAGTTTCGTCCTCCTCAAGGGATCACCATAAGTCATGCACAAAACTCAATGGTAAAAATTACGGTATGCATTTTTCGCATTGCCTCAACCGATTGCCGGAGATTGCCACATGCGGCGAATTGTACAGAATGGTTGGTACCGACCGGCGGCTGACAACAGAGATCGGAAG
>JBOFFO010000457.1:0-2202 GCA_051648665.1 Beijerinckiaceae bacterium
CGCGGCCTCCGGGCCGCGTTTTTGTTTGGGACGCTGGATGACCCAATTCCGCCCGCTTTCTCCGGTTCAAGCATGCGTTGCGTCACCGCGCAGAAGGCTTTATCCCCAAGGCCCCTTCCATAATCTGCTCATCACGCCACCTGCCCCACTGCTGTTCCGAGTGCTCCTGATGACCTCCAGCCATTCCCTGCTCCGCATTCTTTGGGCCGCATGCGCTTGCACCGTTCTGTCGGCGGCACAGCCCGCTCTCGCCCAGCGCGGCGGCGGGAAGGCGCTTTTGCTGGAAAAGTCGGATGACTGGGCCGCCTACGCCGCCCAGAACGGCAAAGACAAGATCTGCTACGCCATGAGCCAGCCGAAGGACCGGCAGCCCGGCGGGCTGAACCGTGACCCGGCCTATTTCTATATCTGGCAGGAGCCGGGCAAGAATGTCCGCAACGAGATCAGCGTGATCCTCGGCTTCCCGTCCAAGACCGGCGGCGACGCCTCCGCCACCATCGGCGCCGCCACCTTCCAGTTCGCGACGAAGGACGCCTCCGCCTTTCTGAAAAATCCGGCAGAATCGGGCCGCTTCATCGACGCCCTGCGCAAGGGCGAGCGCATGGTGCTGAAAGCCACCTCGGCGCGCGGCAACACGCTGACGGACACCTATTCCCTCGATGGCGTGACCGGCGCGCTCGCCCGCGCCGCGCGCGAATGCCCCTGACCTGAATTGCGACCGAAAGACGGATGGCCATTCCGGCCTTCCGCGCCTGTAACAAGGACACAACCATGAGCGCCCTGCTTGAAGCCGCCCCGGCGGCCACCCCTTCATTGGATAAATCCAGCCTCGCTGGTCTCGATCGGCTGAGTCTGCGCACTGTGCTCGGCGAACTCGGCGTGCCCGAGCGCGAGCAGAAGATGCGGGTTCAGCAGCTCTGGCACTGGATCTACAACCGCGGCGCGCGCGAATTTTCGCAGATGACCAATGTCAGCAAGGATCTGCGCAGCGCGCTGGAACAACGCTTTACGCTCGAACGCCCCGCCATCGCCAATCACCAGATTTCCACGGATGGCACCCAGAAATTCCTGCTGCGCATGCCGAAGAAAAGCGCTCAGGATCGCGGCGCCGAGATCGAGTGCGTTTATATTCCCGATACGGATCGCGGCACGCTCTGTGTGTCCTCTCAAGTCGGCTGCACGCTCACCTGCACCTTCTGCCACACAGGCACGCAGAAACTGGTGCGCAATCTCGAGGCGCAAGAAATTGTCGCGCAGGTCATGGTGGCGCGTGATATTCTCGGGGAGTGGCCGGGGCAGGAGCCGCCGCCGGGAATGTTCGTGCCATCGGGCGAACGCGCCGTGTCGAATATCGTGCTGATGGGCATGGGCGAGCCGCTCTATAATTTCGACAACGTCAAGACCGCCATGGGCGTGGTGACCGATGGTGACGGCCTGACTCTCTCGCGCCGCCGCATCACCCTTTCCACCGCCGGCGTCGTGCCGATGATTCCGCGCGCCGGCGACGAAATCAACACCATGCTCGCCATTTCTCTGCACGCGGTACGCGACGAGTTGCGCGACAAACTCGTGCCGCTGAACAAGAAATATCCGATTGCAGACTTGCTCGAAGCCTGCCGCAATTATCCCGGCCTTTCGAACGCGCGCCGCATCACCTTTGAATATGTCATGCTCAAGGGCGTGAATGATTCGCTCGCCGATGCACGCGAACTTGTGCGCCTGCTCAAGGGCATTCCCGCCAAAATCAATCTCATCCCGTTCAACCCCTGGCCCGGCACCGCCTATGAATGTTCGGACTGGGAGCAGATCGAGAAATTCTCCGTGATCGTTTTCAATGCCGGTTACGCTTCGCCGATCCGCACGCCGCGCGGCCGCGATATTCTCGCCGCCTGCGGCCAGCTCAAGAGCGAGACGGAAAAATTGCGCGCCCGCGCCCGGCTGATGCTGGAGGAAGGCGGCGCACCGGCAGTCAACGCGGCGCATTGAAGGCCAGCGCCATGAACACCGCCATCCGTTATCTTATCCTTGTGCCGCTCGGTTTGCTGCTCGGCGTCACCGCCGCAATGACCGCGCTTTTGTTTCTCACCATTTTTGTGCCTGATCTCGCCCAGACCATCGGCGTTGCGGCCTTCGCCGCTTTCGATGCGATTTTCGATTCGCTCTGGCGCGATGATCCCGCGCGCGCTGCCGCGATTGGCTGGA
>JBOFFO010000458.1:0-9467 GCA_051648665.1 Beijerinckiaceae bacterium
CTGAAGCGTAAACTCATGCCGGATGAGATTGCCAAAGCCACATTGTTTTTTGCATCCGACGAGGCCAGCGCCTGCACCGCGCAGCAATATGTGATCGACGGCGGCTGGGTGTAGCGCCCGGCTGACTCTGCAGCGCCCATCAGGATCAACGGGGCGCGCAGCATGAGCATGAAGAAGCGGGCGTGGTTGCAAAACCGCGCAGGTGAAATTCGTGCATTAAAATCTGGTGAAAATGCACGCTGATCAGGCCGTGCGTGCCTTCAATATCAGTCATGCTGATAAACATCACATGTTCGGTTGTATGGTGCATGAGGCGTGCGTAGTCTTCGCCGCAAGCAGGATAAAAAAGTCCTGCAGGGAGGACATGATGAAACGCATTCGTTCCATGCTGCTTGCAGCATCGGTGATGGCCATAGGCGCGCTTTCTTTGCCGGAATCATCCAAGGCCCAGGGCATCCCGCAGAACATTCCGCGCAAGGAATTGCTGATCCTCGAAAATCCGGAAGGCACGATCAAGAACGCGGGCTGGTTCAATATCTGGGCCATCAATGCCGGCAGCCAGTCCAATGGATTGCAGCAGGCCGCGCTTGATACGCTCTGGTATATTGATCCTGAGCGCGGGCTTGATGGCGCGTGGGATAATTCTCTCGCCGCCGACAGGCCGATCTACAATGCTGACTTCACGGAAATGCGGGTAAAATTGCGCCGGGGGCTGTTCTGGTCCGATGGCGTTGAATTTACGTCTGCCGATGTCAAGGCAACGGTCGACATTCAGATGAAGCATGCGGGCATGCGTTTCTCCGCGGTGCTCAATAACAATGTCGCATCAGTGGAAGCACCGGACGCAGAAACGGTGATTTTCAAGCTGAAACGTCCAAATTCGCGGTTCCACGCCAATTTCACCGTGCGCTGGGGCGCGATCTGGATCCTGCCGAAACATATTTTTGAGAAGGTCGAGGATCCGCTGAAGTTTGACTTCAACAAGCCCGTGTCGCTATCGGCGTACACGCTGAGCAATTACGATCCGGATGGGAAATGGTACATCTGGCAGCTGCGGGAGGATTGGCAGCGGACGTCGCTCGGGCGGTTTGGCAAGCCCGGACCGAAATATCTGGCCTATGTCGATCCGGGTCCGCCGGACAAGCGCGTCATCGCGCAGCTCAACCATGAGCTTGATGTGATTCACGACATTGCGCCGGAGGGCATGTTTACACTGGCCAAGCAGAACAAGGCGACCAAGGCCTGGTTCAACGGTTTCCCCTATGGGCATCCGGATCCAACGCTCGCCAGCGTGGTGTTCAACACGCAAAACGAGCATTTGAAAAACCGTGATGTGCGCTGGGCGCTGGCTCTGATGATTGATGTCAAGGGCGTGATGATGGCGGCCTATCGCGGTGCGGCCACGATTTCCGCTATTGCCGTGCCGCCGACCGGCGTGCATCCGGAAGCCTATCACCGGCCGATGGAAGAGTGGGTCAAGAATTACGAGCTGGATACCGGCAAGTCGAAGATCAAACCGTATGATCCCGGCGTCGGCAAACAGCTTGCGGATATGCTGCGGCCTTCCATGGGCGACGCTATCCCCAGTGATCCCAAGGTCATTGCCAATTCATTTGGCCTCGGCTGGTGGAAGTCTGACCTGAAAGCTGCTGGCGAATTGCTCGAGCGTGCTGGTTACAAGAAGCAAGGCAACCAGTGGATGACGCCGGATGGCAAGCCCTTTGTCGTGAGGCTGATGGTTGAAGGCGATCTCCGCCCGGTGATGACGCGCGCCGGTTCGATGATCGTACAGCAATGGAAACAGGCGGGCATCGATGCGCGTGTCGATGTGGCGCAAGGCACATTGCTGACTCGCCGCGCCGCCGGTGATTTCGATGCGTTCATCGGCTGGTCGGTCGAAACATGGGGCGGCCACAATGATCTTAGCTATTTCATGGATAGCTGGCATTCCGACTTTGTGGCAGAGCCGGGCAAGCCACAGCCGCTGCGCAACTGGCAACGCTGGAAGAATGCTGAACTCGACAAAATGATCGAAGAAACGCGCAAGATCAGCTTCGATGATCCCAAAGGCATCGAGATCGGCAAGGAATATGTGAAGCTGATGGTCCGGGAAATGCCGATCATTCCGCTCATGTCCTACAATGTGTTCACAGCGATGGACCACACCTACTGGACAGGGTTTCCGACAATCGACAACCCTTACGCCAATCCCGTCACGAACTGGGGCAATTCGCGCTACATGTTCGTGCGTCTGAAGCCCGCTGGCTGAGGCGACAGTCAACGCGTCGTCGCATTATCCTCCCGCCATTGGCGGGAGGACACTCCTCGGATGGCCATGAAAAACTACACGCGCTATATCCTGAAGCGGCTTGGCCAGTTTGCGCTCGTTGTGTTTATTGGCGTCAATCTCGCCTATGTCGTCACACACGCAACGCCCATCGATCCCGTCGAACAATCGATTTCCGCCGTCACGTCCTTCGGCAACACGGCGCCGGAAGCCATTGCGGAAATGCGCAAGTCGCTGCAGGAGCTTTACGGCCTGACAGGGTCCTGGAGCGAGCAATATCTGGTCTTCTGGAGCCGCATCCTGCGCGGCGATTTCGGCCCATCCATGTCGGCCTTTCCAACACCGGTCTGGACGCTGATTGCGCGGGCCCTGCCATGGACCATCGGGCTTCTGGTCACTGCAACGCTCATCACCTGGACGCTCGGCAATCTGCTGGGCGGCCTCGCCGGCTATTATCAGCAGAACCGCATGCTGAAGGCGCTGGGCATTCTTTCCATGGGCTTGCACCCTGTGCCCTATTATATCGTCTCTCTCGTTCTGTTGATCCTGTTCGGATTTGTCTGGCCGATACTGCCGATTTCCGGCGGGTCGCAGATGAATGTCCAGCAGGGCTGGAACGCGTCATTTATTCTGAGCGTCATCAAGCATTCCATTCTGCCGCTCCTGTCGCTTGTTCTGATCGGCCTCGGCTCATGGTTTCTGGGCATGCGCTCGCTGGTGTCGAATGTCATCACCGAAGACCATGTCGTGTATGCAGAAATTGCGGGCGTCGATTCAGGCCGCATTTTGAAATCCTACGTCATGCGCAATGCGCTTGCGCCGCAATTGACGGGTCTCGCCATGTCGCTCGGCGGCATTTTTAACGGCGCCGTCATCACCGAGAAAGTCTTCGGCTATCCCGGTGTAGGCACCCTGCTGGTCGATGCCGTCTATGCCGGCGACTATGGTCTTGTTCTCGGCGTGACCACCGTTTCAATTCTCGGTGTGTCTCTGGGCGTGTTGCTGATTGATCTGCTCTACCCGCTGATCGATCCGCGCGTCGAGGTGCGCTGATGGGCGCGATTATTCGTGACCTGCTGAAGTATAATATCGAATTCCGCATCGGCGCGGCTATGATTCTGATTGTGACTGTCATGGCCGGTTTGTCCTTTGTCTCGCCCTATCCACCCGACATAACCTATATTGTCGCGCCAGATGTGCCGCCGAACGCAAACAATTGGCTCGGCACCACATCGCGCGGGCAGGATGTGTTCTGGCAACTGACATTTGCGATCCGCAACACGCTGCTGTTTGGCCTCATCGTGGCATTCCTGTCACGCATCCTGTCGCTGCTCATCGGTCTGGTCGCAGGTTACAAGGGCGGGTGGGTCGATCGCGTCCTCATGTCGATCAACGACACATTCATCGTCATCCCACTCTTTCCAATTCTTATCCTGTTTTATTTCGTGCTGCGCGATTCCATGTCCACCCTGCTGCTGGCCGTTATCATGGCCTCGCTCGGCTGGGCCTATGACGCAAGGCTGATCCGCTCTGTCGCGATGAGCCTGAAGTCGCGTGATTTCACGCAGACTGCTGTGTTCTCCGGCATGTCAACACGGCGGATATTGACGCGAGAGCATCTGCCCTACGTCATGCCCATCGTCTTTTCGACGACCATGAACAACATGAACTGGTCAATCGGTCTTGAGGTCACCTTGGCCGTGCTCGGTTTCATGGACATCAATACGCCAACCATTGGCGGCATGCTGTATTGGGCCAACCAGCATACCGCGATTGTTGCCGGCATCTGGTGGTGGATTGCAGCGCCCGTCGGTCTGATCGTCATGACTTTCGTCGGGCTTTATCTGCTTGCCGTCTCGATGAATGAATATATCGATCCGCGATCGCGGCTCGCGCGCATGGGCGGGGGAGCGCGTTGAACACGCATCCTGTCCTTCACGTCGAGAACCTGCAGGCGCATTTCCGCACGCGCTACTTTGGCGTCAACCGCGAAGTGCGCGCTGTCGATGGCGTGACGTTCAATGTCTATCCGAACGAAATTTATGGGCTGGCCGGCGAATCCTCATCGGGCAAGACGACGTTGATCAAGACCATCGCCGGGCTGCTCAAACCGCCGCTCGAAATGGTCGGTGGCAAGGCGCAATTTTCGTTCATGCCCGGCCATGACGCACTGGCCCGCGCACCGGCTGAAGAGGTGAGCCGTATCCGCTGGTCGAAATTATCATATATTATGCAGGGATCGATGAATGTGTTGAACCCGCTACGGCGGATCGGAAACACATTTGAAGATTTCGCCTGGCGTCACATCGGCGGCAGCCGCGAGGCTTTTTTGACGCATGTCACGGGCCATCTTGCGCGCGTTCGCCTTGATGGCTCAGTGTTGCGCGCCTATCCCCATGAATTGTCTGGCGGCATGAGGCAGCGAGTCACCATTGCGCTGGCCACCATCTGCAAGCCGGAATTCATTATCGCCGATGAGCCGACGACTGCGCTCGATGTTGTGGTGCAGAAGGACGTGCTCGCGATGATCCGGCAGATGCAGCAGGAGATGGGATCTTCCGTGCTGTTCGTTACCCATGATATGGGCGTGCATGCCGCACTCACGGACCGGCTCGGCATCATGTATGCGGGCCGGCTGGCGGAGGAGGCGCCCACCCGGCAGTTGTTCGACAACCCGCAACATCCCTACACCAAACATCTGATAGCCAGCCTGCCGCGCATCGGCGATGCAGGCGCGCGCAAAAGTCTGGAAGGCACGCCGCCGAGTCTTGCCGATCCGCCGCCGGGGTGCCGTTTTCATCCCCGCTGCCCGCTGGCGCAGCCGGTCTGCCGCGAAAAAGTGCCGCTGATGAAAGCGCACGCGCCCTCGCATCGCGTGGCGTGCCATGTCGTGAATGGGGATGCGCCATGAGCGCGGTGCTTGAGCTTCGCAATGTCAGCAAGCAATTTTCGCGCGGTGGCCTGTTTTCCCGGCAGGGCGTGATGGCGGTCAACGCGGTCTCTTTTTCTATCGCGCAGGATAAGCCAGAGATATTCACCATCATTGGCGAATCCGGTTCTGGAAAATCGACTCTGGCGCGGATGATCCTCGGCATTCATGCGCCAACATCAGGCGAATTGCTGGTCGGGGGCCGTTCTGTGACAGAACGCATCCGCACCGACCGCATGGATTTCATGCGCGACGTGCAGCCGATTTTCCAGAATCCGTTCGAGGCCTTCAACCCGCTGACGCGCATTGACCGTTATCTGTTCCTCACCGCGCAGAGGTTCGGCGGCGCCAGTGACGGGACAGCAGCGGAAGGCGCTGCAGACGATGCGCTCAAGCTCGTTGGTCTTTCGCTTGCGGAAATTCGCGGCCGCTTTCCCCATGAAATGTCGGGCGGACAATTACAGCGCACAGCCATTGCGCGCGCCTTGCTGGCCAGGCCGCGGTTAATTGTGGCGGACGAGCCCGTGTCCATGGTGGATGCTTCGCTGCGCATGTCCATTGTCAATCTGTTCGCTGAACTGCGCGACCGTCTCGGCCTGTCCATTATTTACATCACCCATGATCTGGCCACGGCCTATTATATTTCGGACCGGCTGATCATCATGCAGAAGGGTGAGGTGGTGGAAGCCGGTGACGCGCGTACAGTTCTGGCGGCGCCGCAGCATCCCTACTCGCAAACGCTGCGAAATGCCGTGCTGACGCCGGACAGCATCGGGCTTTTTACACCATCTCGGACAGACACAATCAACAGGCTGGAGACACCGCAATGACCAAAGCTTCCATCATGTTCGATCGCGATTTCGCGATTGGCGAAACGGATCCACGCCTGTTTGGCGCTTTTGTCGAGCATCTCGGACGCTGCGTTTATGGCGGCATTTACGAACCGGGGCACCCCACGGCGGACAAGCGCGGTTTCCGCAAGGATGTGCTCGCGCTGGTGAAGGAGTTGGCCCCGACCATCATGCGCTATCCCGGCGGCAATTTTGTTTCTGGATATAATTGGGAAGATGGCGTTGGCCCTGTGAAAGACCGGCCGGCGCGCCTCGATTTGGCGTGGTTCACAACAGAGCCGAATACTTTTGGCACGAATGAGTTTGTCGATTGGTGCCGCGCGGCCGATATCGAGCCCATGCTGGCGGTCAATCTCGGCACGCGTGACGGTGATGCTGCGCGCAATCTGGTCGAATATTGCAACCATCCCGGTGGTTCTGCCTGGTCCGACATGCGGATCAAGCATGGCTGGAAAAAGCCGCACGGCATCAAATTCTGGTGCCTTGGCAATGAAATGGATGGCCCTTGGCAGATGGAATACAAAACTGCGGATGAATATGGCCGCAAAGCTGTTGAAGCGGCAAAGATGATGCGCTGGATTGATCCCACAATCGAGTTGGCCGCCTGCGGTTCATCCGGGCGCAACATGCCGACCTACGGCAAATGGGAAGACACGGTGCTCGATCATACCTTCGATCATGTCGAGTATATTTCGCTGCATACCTACTTCAACAATTACAATGGCGACACCAAAGCCTTTCTTGCCAGCCCCGATATTATGGACCAGTTCATCGAAGAGGTTGTTGCGATTGCCGATGGTGTTGCCGCGCGGCGGCGCTCCAGCAAACGCATCATGCTGTCTTTCGACGAATGGAATGTCTGGTATCGCACCCGCCGCAAGCGCGCTGACCGCGTCAAGGAAGGTTGGCCTGTTGCGCCGCCGATCCTTGAAGAAATCTATTCCATGGAAGATGCGCTGGTGTTTGGCGGCGCGTGCATTTCGCTGCTCAATCATGCTGACCGCGTCAAGTCAGCCTGCCTTGCGCAATTGGTCAATGTGATCGCGCCGATCATGACTGAAACGGGTGGGCCGGCCTGGCGGCAGACAATTTTCTGGCCTTTTGCGCAGATGAGCCGGCTTGGCCGGGGCCATGTGCTGCGGGCAAAGGTTGAGTCTGACAGCTATGCTGCGTCCTATTATGATCCACGCGGTGCGCAGGACCTGTTCTACCCCGTTGAAGCGCCGTATCTGAAGGCTTCTGTGGTCGCTGACAAGAAAGGCGTTACGCTGTTCCTGCTCAATCGCAATCTGGATGAAGGGATGAGTGTCACGGTCGATGCGCGCGGATTCGGCGCCTTGAAGGTGAAGGAGGCGACAGAGCTGCACAATAAGGATCTGAAGGCGATCAACGACAAGAAGAACCCGATGCGGGTCAGTCCTGCGCCGCTCAAGTCGGTAAAGGTCAAGGACGAGCAGGTGTCGCTTGAATTGAAACCGGCATCGTGGAACGTGGTGCGGCTGGAGCATTAAATGGCGCGTAGCAAAGGCAGTAACGCAAGGCAGGACACGGTCGGCACGAACGGATTGGAATCGCCGAAGCAGGATGCTGGCCGTTCCTATCTCGTGGTCAATGCCGACCGTCAGTTCCAGTTTCTGCGCGGCCTCGCGTCTCCGGTGCGGCTGCGGATTATGCGCCATCTGCTGCGGCACGGACCCGGCAACATCAACCAAATTGCCGAGGCTTTGGCTCTGCCGCAATCGACGATCGCCACCAATGTCCAGGTCCTGGAAGAAACCGAGCTGATTGCCACCACGCTTTCCAAGGGCGCGAAGGGGCAGCAAAAAATCTGCACGGCGCGCTATGCGGAAATTGTCGTCAATCTCGATCCTGAAGACATCAACCGGCAGAAAAATGTCGTGGAAGTGGAAATGCCATTGGGGCTTTACACCAGTTCCAATGTATTTGCCCCGTGTGGATTGTGTTCGACAGAGCGCATTCTTGGCGTTCTGGACGTGCCTGAATTGTTTCTCGATCCAAGCCGCGTTCAGGCAGCGTTGATCTGGTTTGGCCGTGGCTATGTTGAATATAAATTTCCGAACAATGCCAAGGTGCTCAAATCGCGGATCAAGGCACTGGAATTTTCTATGGAATTATCGTCTGAAGTTCCGGGAACGAATCCTGACTGGCCTTCGGATATCAGCCTCTGGGTCAATGACCGTAAGATTGGCACATGGGCATCACCTGGAGATTACGGCGACCGGCGCGGCACGTTCACGCCAGCCTGGTGGAAGCTGGAAGGCTCGCAATACGGGATTTTGACGAACTGGCGCGTCACCTCTGATGGGACGATGCTGAACGATCAGCGGATCAGCGCGGTCACGCTGAAGGATCTCGATCTCGAAAAGCACCATTCCATCCGGCTGAAGGTCGGCATCGACGAGGCGTCCGGCCGGCCAGGGGGTGTGAATATATTCGGCCGGGGGTTTGGCAACACCAGCCAGGACATCAAGATGCGATTGCATCTGGAGTGAAGACGCAATTTCGTGCTTCACGCAGTTTTGTATCGAGCGCGCCCCCGTCTGCCTTATAATCAGTGAAAACCTGCCGGACCGCAGCAGCGATACCGTGCGCCCGATCCCCAAACAGGAGCTGCCGACGTGAGCCAGATTGTTTCAAGCCGCCGGACCTTTCTCCGTGCGGGCGTTGCGATGGCCGGCGCGGGGCTGGCCGCCGGGCCAGTGTCCTTCGTTGGTCCCGCTGCTTCTCAGATGCTCGCACCGACGCCGACGATGCGTGGCGGAGCCAACAATTATATTCCCGGCGCACCCGTCGTCAGCCGCATCGGCAAGGGCGGCTTCTGGATGACGGGCACGGTGCGCCGCGCCGGGGATGGTGCGCCGCTCTCAGGCATTCGCATCCAGATCTGGGCGCACACCACAGAGGGACGCGAGAATGATCCGCACAGCCACGGCGCAACATTGACGGGGCCAGATGGCACGTTCCGGCTTGAGATGCCGCAGATCGTGCCGGTGTTCGGCCAGCCCCATGGTCATCTCGCCTATGACGGCAAGGATTTTCAGACCGTCTTTTTGCGGCCGATCATGCCAAGTTCCCGTGATACCAGCCTGAGCGCCCATTTCGTGCTTCAGCCGGTTTGACCGTTGAGCCGTCTGCGTGCCCCGCTGGTCTGGGGCGGCCTTGCCGCTGCTATTCTGGCGCCGGTGGTGGTCGCGGCCATGAGTCCCCTGCTGGCATGGCGCGATGCGGTTTACATCGCAGCCTGCTTCGCCGGCATCCTCGCCCTTGCTATCGTGCTGGTGCAGCCATTGCTGGCCGGTGGATATTTGCCCGGCCTGCGGCTGCGGGCTGGCCGCCGAATCCATGTCTGGGCGGGCGTTGCGCTGGTTCTGGCCGTGGC
>JBOFFO010000459.1:0-4169 GCA_051648665.1 Beijerinckiaceae bacterium
CGATGCGAACGACGCGCGTGCGCGCCGGCTGGACCGACTGGGTGCCGGACCCGATCAAGACCTTTGCCGTCCGCCGCATGGCGGAAACTGTGGGCATCGCCCTGCTGGCTGCCACCGCTGCCTTTGCCGCTGCGCTCACGACCTGGAGCGTGCAGGACCCTAGCCTGAATTTCGCCACGCAGGCCCCGGTCAGGAATATTCTCGGTTCACCCGGTGCGATCATTGCCGATCTCGCCATGCAGCTTGTCGGCCTCGGCGTCATCGCCTTTCTGCTGCCCCTCGCGATCTGGGGCGTGCGGCTGCTGGCCGCGCGGGCGTTGCCCGGCGTGCGCTGGCGGATCATCAGCTGGGCCATCGGCGTTATCGCCGCCAGCGCCATGCTGAGTGCGATTCCCAAGGCGGACCGCTGGCCGCTGCCCGGCGGGCTGGGCGGTGCGGTGGGTGATCTGGTGCTCGGCGCGGGCCGGTCGGTGCTCGGCGGCATCGCGCCGATGATGTCTGGCGTGAGCGGGTTTTTGTTTGCCGCCATCGCCATCCTGACTCTGACGGCGTCGGTGAGTTTTGCCGGCGCTCCGGCTGCCCCGCCCCGCCGCCGCGATGTGGAGCCGGAGATGCCGTCCCCAAAGCCGCAAAAAGCGGCGGAGCCGGATTATTATGACCGGGACTCGGAGCCGGGCTTCGCCATCATCTGGCTGGGTGGCATTGCGCACGCTCTGCTGGCGCTGAAATCGGCGTTGCTGCGCTGGCTGCGCCGCGCCTTCGCACATGTGCGCGGCCGTGCCGCCGATGTGCGGGCGAAGGCGGCCGCGCGCCGGGCGGAGGAAGCGGCGATGCAGGCGGCTGCGCCGCCGCGCACGGCGCAGGATGCAGATTTCCGGGTGGTGAACGAGCCGCGCCTTTCGCCGCCGCCATCAGCTTACCCATCGCCATCGCAGGGTGCGCCTGCGCCACCGGTTGCGCCTCACGTCGCACCCGCCAGTCCGACCCATGAGCGGCGCGAACCGACGTTCACGATGCCGCCGGCCAATGCGCGCTATTATCGTTCTTCGCCCAAGCTTGATGAATTTGCCGCCTCGCGTGTGGTTCCGCCTGCGCCGGAAGAGCCATTGCCGCATTCGCTCGCCGATGTGGAGGAACGGCAGGCGCTGGCGGAATCGTTTGAAGATGATTTGCCGGTGATCGAAACGGAATTTTCGGTGCGTGATGCGGATGCGCCGCGTGTGGCCATGCCTGCGCCTGCGCCGAAACCGGGCAAGCGCATCGCGAAGGAACGTCAGCCCTCCTTGCTCGAAAGCAATGAAGGCTATGAGCTGCCGCGTTTGACCTATCTGGCAGAACCGAAAAAATCGCTGGTGCCGACCATGTCGGAGGAGGCGCTGGAACAAAATGCGCGGCTGCTGGAATCGACGCTCGAGGATTTCGGCGTGCGCGGCCAGATCACGGCGGTGCGGCCCGGGCCGGTCGTGACGCTTTATGAACTGGAGCCAGCACCGGGCACAAAATCCTCGCGCGTGATTTCGCTCGCCGATGATATTGCCCGCTCGATGAGCGCAGTATCGGCGCGCGTCGCCGTTATTCAGGGCAAGAACGCCATCGGCATTGAATTGCCGAATGCGCGGCGCGAGACGGTGTATCTGCGCGAGATGCTGGCGTCGCAGGATTATGAATCGACGAAGTTGAAACTGGCGCTGTGTCTCGGCAAGACCATCGGCGGCGAACCGGTGATCGCGGAACTTGCGAAGATGCCGCATGTGCTCGTCGCCGGCACCACGGGCTCAGGCAAATCTGTCGCGATCAACACGATGATCCTGAGCCTCGTGTATCGCCTGAAGCCGGAGGATTGCCGGTTGATCATGGTCGATCCGAAAATGCTGGAATTGTCGGTGTATGACGGCATTCCGCATTTGCTGACGCCCGTTGTCACCGATCCGAAAAAGGCGGTGGTCGCGCTCAAATGGGCGGTGCGCGAGATGGAGGATCGCTACAAGAAAATGGCGAAGCTCGGTGTGCGCAACATCGATGGCTTCAACACCCGCATCGTCGAAGCGAAGGCCAAGGGCGAGGACATCGTGCGCGAGGTGCAGACCGGATTCGACAAGGAAACCGGCGAGCCGATCTTCACGCAGGAAAACATGGCGCTCGAAAAGCTGCCCTACATCGTCGTTATCGTCGACGAAATGGCCGACCTGATGATGGTCGCGGGCAAGGAGATCGAGGGCGCGGTGCAGCGTCTGGCGCAGATGGCGCGCGCTGCCGGCATCCATGTCATTCTCGCGACGCAGCGCCCGTCGGTCGATGTCATCACCGGCACGATCAAGGCGAATTTCCCGACACGCATCTCGTTTCAGGTTACGTCGAAAATCGACAGCCGCACCATTCTCGGAGAGATGGGCGCGGAGCAACTGCTGGGTCAGGGCGACATGCTCTACATGGCCGGCGGCGGGCGCATCAACCGTGTGCACGGGCCATTTGTCTCCGACGAGGAGGTGGAGCGCGTCGTCACCCATCTCAAGCGGCAGGAGAAGCCGAAATATCTCGAAGAGGTCACGGTGGATGATTCCGCCGGCGAGGAGGGCGATGGCGGCCCGGTGTTCGATCAGGGCGAGTTCGGCTCCGGCGGCGGCGATCTGTTCGATCAGGCGGTCGCGGTGGTGCTGCGCGACAAGAAGGCGTCCACCTCCTACATCCAGCGGCGTTTGCAGATCGGCTACAACCGCGCGGCCTCGCTGATGGAACGGATGGAGAAGGAAGGCATCGTCGGCCCGGCCAACCATGCCGGTAAGCGCGATATTCTGATCGAGAGCAAGGGCGGCGGCGGGTCTGACGAGGATTGACAAGGGCTGGCCGCGAAATCGCCATATGGCTCTGCGAACCAGCCCCTGTTCAGCGCGTTATCCGTCCAGCGCGCCCTGAAGGACCATCATGAAACAGACGCATCTGCTGACATCCGCCGCCGCCCTTCTGGCCCTCGCCGCCTCGGTCGGTCCGCTTGCGGCACAGACGGCCAAGCCGGCGGGGCCGGCCGCCACGCGGACTGCACCGAAACCGGCGGGCGATGCGGTGGAAAAGCTCGAACCCATCGCCATCGTCACGAAGGCCAATGACTACCTCAACAGCATCACCGGGATGACGGCCGATTTCACGCAGATCGGCGCAGACGGGAAACAGTATCGCGGCAAGCTCTATGTGCTGAAGCCGGGCAAGCTGCGGTTTGAATATAATCCGCCGGCTGTGATCGAGGTTGTGTCGGACGGATCGTCTGTGGTCGTGCGCGACCGCAAGCTGGCGACGCAGGACATGTACACCATTGGCCAGACGCCCCTGAAGTTTCTGCTCAAGGAAGAGTTGAACCTGTCGCGCGACACCAAACTCTTGCGCGCCAGCAACGATGCGGATTCGCTCACCGTCGCGGTTGAAGACAAATCGACATTTGGCGGCACATCACGGGTGACGCTGGTGTTCAATGCCGATGGCACAGCCCTGAAGAATTGGCGGGTGCGCGACCCGCAGGGCCATGAAACCTTCGTGTCGCTGGCCAACATCAACACCGGCGTCCGTCCCGAGGCCTCGCGCTTCCGGATCGATTACCAGCGCGTGCTGCCGACCGGTAGCAGCAACTGAAGAGCCGAACGGAGAAGAAGGCCATGCCGCCCTGTTCTCCACCGGCGGATTGGACTGGTCATCTTGCGGGTCAGGCACTTTTCGCGCATGCCGGGGCATGCCGAAACGGGGCCACCCATGCGCCTGACCATTGCCACCTGGAATATCAATTCCGTCCGTCTGCGCATCGAGCAGGTCGAGGCCTTCGTGAAAGCGGCCAAGCCGGATGTGCTGTGCCTGCAGGAAACGAAATGCGTCAATGACGCTTTCCCGCACAAGGACATCGCCAAGATGGGCTTCGCGCATACGGCGGTGCATGGACAGAAGAGCTATAACGGCGTCGCTATCCTGTCGAAGTTGCCGATTGCTGAAATTGTATCGGAACAATTCTGCGGGCTTGATGACCGCCGCCATGTGTCGGTGCGGTTCGGCAAGGAAGCGGGTGCAGCCAACGGTATCACGCTGCATAATTTCTATATTCCTGCCGGCGGCGATATTCCCGACGTGAAGCTCAATCCGAAATTCGACCACAAGCTGCGGTTTCTCGATGAATTGGCGGTGTGGTCGGG
>JBOFFO010000460.1:0-11724 GCA_051648665.1 Beijerinckiaceae bacterium
AGCTTTGCCTCATCGAAGCGCGTTCGCCCGCCTTGCAACGCAAACCCTTGCGCGGACTCGCGTTCGGCCCGCCGCAGCATTTCCGCCAGATTGATGCCGGAGATTTCGCCCTGCCGCACTGTGACGGCAGCCCGGCCATTGAGGCCCGCGGCGATCGCCTGAGCGGTTTGACCCTGCGAATCCGATTGCCACTGGCCGCTGGCATTACCCGCCATGATCCGCGACCCAAAAAGGTCATCGGAGAGACGGCCCACATCAATGCTCTCGAACGATAATTGCGCCCGGTGTTCGATGTGGGATTCGTCAATGCGTGTGATGCTGCTGCGTCCGCGCAAGGTGCCGCCATAGGCGGTCGACCGGCCAAGGGCGAGATCAAGCCTGCCATTCTTCAGGGTCGCCGAGAGGGCTGCATCTCCGACAGTCACATTGCCGATGCGCGCCCGCGTGGCTGAAATGCGCAAATCAAGATCGGTTCCGCTCATGCCGTCGAAAGCAAAGGTTTTTTGGCTCCAGCCTTTGTCAGGACCGCTGCTGCTCTGATGTCCGGCCGAAGGCAAACCGATGGTCAGCGCGTTAGTCGCCAGGGTGCCACCGATATGGAAGCGATCTGCCTCCCGCGTCGCTGCAACTGTGCCGGTGAGTTCATCGCCGGCGACCTTGAGCCGGGCCTCGCTCAGTGCCAGCCCGCGCATTGTGGCGGTGCCTTTGCCTGTCATCTCGAACTGGTTCAGGAGACCGGCCAGTGGCACAGGCTTGCCAAGCCATGCGGCGAGGGCCGCGCCGTCTTTCATGGCCAGCGATATGGTGCCGGCCGCCCGCTCATTGCCATAAGTGCCGCTCGCTTCCAGCTGGGCAAAGGTGGTCTGCACCATCAGGGTGGCAGGCTTGTCAGCCGCCGCCGCATGTCCGCCCAGCGTCAGCCGCAGTTCAACCGGCTGATCCCGCCATGCGCCTTTTCCCCAAAGATCAATCCTCTGGCGGGAGTCTTGCCACGCAACAGCGCCATGGATGCCAGTGACGGCTTGCTTCGGATTGTCGGCCATGGTGCGGCCATCCACAATTGTCAGGCTGCTTTGCGCGATGGCTCCATCGCGCCGCGCCAAGGCCTTGACCCAAAACGCTGCCGCCTGATCATCAAGCGCAATGGCAGGCGTATAGGCGACGATATCGTGCGGTGCGAACTGTCCGGCGACCAGTGGCAGCACGCGCAGGCGCATGGTCACCTTTGGAGCAGCGGCAACAATGTCGCCGCCAGCCGTGGTGATGACCACATGCTTGAGGGTGAAGGCCGGCATCGGAAACAGGGAGAAGCGGCCGGTGCGGGCCGCATGCAGCGTGGCTCCGTCCGTGGCGGAAAACGGTCCGGCGAGCATCGCCTGCAGACGCGCGGCAGGCACGGGCCACGGCGCGAAACCGGCGGCAAGCACGCCTAAGGCCCCGGCAAACAGCCATGCCCGCCGCATTCCGATTGCCTGAAGTCCGCCCCGATTCATTGGCCGTTTTTACCGCTTTTCCCTGTCGTGCGCTATCAGTACCGGGTGGCTACCCTTTTCCACTGAGAATGGGCACGCTAACCAGACCTGACGAGATACCGGCAAGGGCCAAGCCATGACCATCGATAATGCCACCCCTCTCTGGCAGCCTTCACGCCAGCGCATCGAGACAGGCAATCTGGCCGCTTTCGCGGCCGATTTTGCAAAACGGCGGGGGCGGCCTGAGCCTGTTTCTTCCTATCGCGACCTGCATGCAGCGAGCGTTGCCCAACCCGAGGCCTTCTGGTCGCTGGTGTGGGATTATGGCGGTGTGATTGGCGACAAGGGCGCGCGCGTGATCGAAGGCGATGCCATGCCCGGCGCGCGGTTTTTCCCGGACGGCACAATCAATTTTGCCGAAAATCTTCTCCGTCGCCGTGACGATGGCGACGCCATCGTTTTCCGCTCCGAGGACAAGATCGAGCGCCGCATGAGCCATGCGCAACTGGCTGCACTTGTCGCGCGGATTCAGCAGGCGCTGAAAGCCGCCGGTGTTGGCGTGGGCGACCGCGTCGCGGCGATGCTGCCGAATATGCCGGAAAGCGTCGCGATCATGCTCGCGACCTCTTCACTCGGCGCGATATTTTCATCCTGCTCGCCAGACTTCGGTGAACGCGGCGTGCTCGACCGGTTTGGCCAGATCGAGCCGAAAGTCTTTTTTGCCTGTGATGGCTATTGGTATGCCGGCAAGCGGTTGAACATCGCTGAAAAATTGAAACCAATCGTTGAGGGGCTGCCCACGGCCCACCACGCTGTTATCGTCAACATGCTCGGCGATGCAAACGCGGTTGTAGAAAGCCTGCCGCGGGCACAGACGCTGGACACATTTATTGCAGATCACCCGGCGCGCACGCCGGAATTTGTCCGGCTGCCGCTCGATCATCCCGCCTATATCCTGTTTTCGTCAGGCACGACCGGCGTGCCGAAATGCATCGTACACGGTCAGGGCATTCTGCTGAAGCATCTGACCGAACACCGCCTGCATTCGGACATCCGTCCCGGGGATCGCGTGTTCTATTTCACCACAATGGGCTGGATGATGTGGAACTGGCTCGTCTCGGCGCTGGCCAGCGAAGCGACGCTGATGCTGTATGATGGCTCGCCTTTTCACCCGCAAGCCTCGGTGCTGTTCGATTATGCGCAGGCGGAGAAATTCGATTTCTTCGGCACCTCTGCAAAATATATCGATGCCTGCAAGAAGGCTGATTTATCGCCGGTGCGCACCCATGATCTTGGCCGTGTGCGCGCCATCGCCTCCACCGGCTCGCCGCTCGCGCCGGAAAGTTTCGATTACGTCTATTCCGACATTAAATCAGACGTGCATCTGGCCTCGGTCTCCGGCGGCACCGATATTGTCGGTTGTTTCGTGCTGGGCGACCCGACCAGTCCGGTCTGGAAAGGTGAAATTCAGGCTCCCGCTCTGGGGTTGGCGGTGGATGTGTGGGATGATAGCGGCAAGCCTGTGCGGGGCGAGAAGGGTGAACTAGTTTGCACCAAACCCTTTCCCTCCATGCCGGTGAAATTCTGGAACGACCCGGACGGGAAAAAATACCGCGCGGCCTATTTTGACCGTTTCCCCGGCGTCTGGGTGCATGGCGATTTTGCCGAATGGACCAGTCATGGCGGCATGATTATTCATGGCCGTTCGGACGCCACCCTTAACCCCGGCGGCGTGCGCATCGGCACGGCGGAAATTTACGCGCAGGTGGAACAAATTCCAACCGTCATCGAAGCCCTCGCCATTGGTCAGGACTGGGACAATGATGTCCGCGTTGTTCTGTTTGTCCGGCTAGCAGCCGGCGCGACGCTGGATGCTGCACTCATCGACACCATCAAGCGGAAAATCCGCACCGGCGCGTCGCCGCGCCATGTGCCTGCGAAAATCATTGCCGTGCAGGATATTCCGCGCACCAAATCAGGCAAGATCACCGAACTGGCGGTGCGTGACATCGTGCATGGCCGCGAGGTGAAGAACAAGGAAGCGCTGGCCAATCCGGAAGCGCTCGATCTCTATCGCGACCTGCCGGAATTGCGGGCGTAAGTCAGCGCTGGGGCCGATGGCTGGCGGCGGCGAGATAAAGCGCTGCCGCCAGACCAATCAGGACGAGCAGCAGGGCTTGCACGGTGCCATCCTCGAATTGGCCGCGTGCTGCATTTTCATACAAGGTCGTCGCGAGCGTCTCGACTCCGAGCGGGCGTAGCAGCAGCGTGGCCGGCAATTCTTTGGCTGTGTCGATCAACGCAATCAGTGCCGCTGCTGCGAGAGCTGGCTTCATGAGCGGCCACTGAATGCGGTGCAGGATTTCCCGGTCGCTCGCGCCCATCGTGCGGGCCGATTCCTCCAGCGAATGTGGCAACCTCGCCAAACCGCTGCTGATGCCGTTGATGCCGATGCTCATAAAGCGGATGCTCATGGCAATCGCCAGCGCCAGCCCGGAACCGATCAACAGCAGCGTCGCGTTGGTGTTGAGCATGTGCCGCAGGAAAGCGCTGATGGTCTGGTCAAGCCAGGCGAGGGGCCACAACAGACCGAGCGCCAGCACTGTGCCCGGCAGCGCATATCCAAAAGTCGCGACGGTGGCTGCGACGCGCACGGAGCGTCGGCGGGTGCGGCGCACCGCCAGCGCAACGGCAATCCCGATCAGCACAATAAACAACGTCGCAATCGCTGCATAAATCAGCGTCGCGCCGATCTGGCTGACTAGCCCGTCCGGGATTCCCTCGCGACGCAGCACCAGATAGGCCTGTCGGATCAGAAACAGCACCGGCAGAACAAAGCCGGCCAGCACGGGCAGGGCGCAGAACAGGCAGGCGGCCCATTTTTTCCAGCCATGCAGCGGCGTCGCGTAGAGCGGTTGCGGGCGTTTGGCGGAATTCATGTAGGCGCGCGCCCCGCGCCAATAAATCTCGGCAAACACAATCAACGCCACAAATAGCAGCAGCACACAGGCAATCTGCGCCGCACCGGGCAGGCTGTGGCGATTGAGCCATGTGGTGTAAATGCTCAGTGCCAGCGTGCGCACGCCAAGATATTCTGAGGCGCCGATATCGTTCAGGGTTTCGAGCAGCGCCAGCGTCAATCCCGCGACAATGGCAGGCCGCGCCAGCGGAAGTGCAACCTCACGTACGGCGCGCGCTGGCGTTGCGCCAAGCACGCGCGCTGCGTCAAGGGGGGATGCCGATTGCGTCATCATCATCGCGCGCGCCGAGAGATAGACGTAGGGATAGAGCACGAGCGAAAAACTGATGATCGCGCCGGGCAGGGTGCGCACTGATGGAAACCAGTAGTCCCGCGCGCTGGCATATCCCGTGAGCCAGCGGAAAGTCTGCTGTACCGGCCCCAGCGGCTCAAACAATTCCACTGCGATGTAGGCGGCGATATAGGTCGGCATCGCCAGCGGCAGCACGAGCAGCCAGGACAGGGCGCGCCGGCCAGGAAAATCATGCGCCGTTACAAGCCATGCAGCGGTGGTGCCAATAAGCGCCGTTATTACGGCAACCCCGGCCAGCAACAGAAATGTATCGCGCAGCGCCGCCGGCAACACAGTGCCGAGCATATGCGCGATGCTGTCATCGCGCGTGGTCAGGGCGATGACGATGATGCTGACAACTGGCAGCAAAGCCGCCAGCGCCGCGCCATAGGTCGCGATCGACAAAAGGGTGCGCGCCCGTGAATATTCACGCGCGCGCTTTGCGACCGGATTGTTCTGCGCCAGAACGCTCATGCATTACGGCCTAGCAGGTTCAGTTATCGAAGCCGAGACGGTCAACCAGTTCGCTGGCCTTTTTCGCGTTGTCCGCCAGCGCCTGCAACGACAGGCGGTCCGGATTGATGGCGCCGAACTGCTTTTTCGTTTCGTTGGCTGCCACGGAAGCCGACACTGGATATTCATGATTGACATCAGCATAGAGCGTTTGCGCCGCCGGACTGACCATGAATTCCAGCAGCTTCACCGCATTGTCCCGGTTGGGTGCATGCTTGGCGATACCGGCAGCGGACACATTCACATGGGTGCCGCCGCCACGGAAAGTCGAGGCCAGCGGCTTTACGGCGGCGGCCCACACCTTCTGTTCCGGATGCGCCGCCATTAGTCCCAGATAATAGGTGTTCGCCAGCCCGACATCGCACACGCCGGCGGCGATATCCTTGGCCACATCACGGTCACCGCCGGACGGCTTCTTGGCCAGATTGGCCTTGATGCCCTTGATGATCTCGCTGCCCTTCGCCTCACCATGATGGGCGATCAATGCAGCGAACAGCCCGATATTATAACCATGCTGGCCGGAACGGATGCAGATTTTGCCCTTCCATTTCGGGTCTGCCAGATCCTCATAGGCAAGAGACTCTTCTTTCACCCGCTCTTTCGAGGCGTAGATGATGCGCGAGCGCAGCGTCAGCGCCGTCCAGCCGTGCTTGGCATCGCGCAGGTTGGCGGGCACCGTTTTCTCCACGGTCGCCGATGAGATGGGCTGGAATAAGCCGTCCTTGGCCGCAAGGATCATCCGCGCTGCATCCACCAGCACGATGATGTCGGCGGGGCTGGCGGCGCCTTCCGCCTTCACGCGCTCTTCAAGTCCTTTTTCAATGAAGATCGCGTTGACTTGAATGCCGGTCTCTTTCGTGAAGGCATCGAGCATGGGCGCCAGCAGGCGTTTTTCGCGGGTGGTGTAAACATTCACATCCTTGCTCTGGGCCAGGGCCGGAAATGTGACGGATAATGCAGCGGCCATAGCCAGGCCGGCCAAGGTTGTGTGGTTCATTTTCGGCTCCAGGGTGCGGAGTTCAAGGCTCCGTCAAGAAGGGCGGCGGTTGCCGCTACGCCGTCATTGCCGTCAGACGGCGCGGGGGTCAAATAAAAAACGTTGTAAAACAATAATTTATAGGAATTCCAAACTGTATCAATTCTAAGCTGACGATGGCGCATTCCGCGTCGAACCGAAAATGGAAATGGCGTCAGCGCGTTATGCTGACGCCATTCCAATGTTCCTTGTGAGGCAGTCCGATGCGAAAAGAAAATTCGCCTCGGCTTTAGCGGATGACGAAACCGTTGACACGGTTCTGCACGATCTGGAGCGAGCCATGGCCAGACACGGGCGTGAAGCCGCGAGTCTGGGCACGCCGCACCGATGCCGTTGGGGCGGCATCAACCTCGATCACGCGGCTCGTGCTGCTCAATGTCGGCTGGACGGCAGCAACGTCCTCACGGACAGGCGTCATTTTCGCGACCGTGAACGGACGCAATAACTCCACATTGAGCGAAACCGCCGTCATCGAGTCGATCTGTCGCTTCTGGCGCTGGCTGATCTGCGGCGCCTTGCGGAAATCGGCGAAATCCGCCCCACGATACGGCCATTGCCGCGCCCCGCGAAACACCTTCGCGCCGCCATTGGTCACCACCGTATCGCCGGCCTTGAGGGTGATGTCGCGCAGCAGTGAAACATAGTTGCCCTTGCGGTCGCTCTGGCAGGTGCAGCTCTGGTCCCGCGCGGTGCGATAGGCGTGTGCAGTCGCCATCTGCATATAAGACCGGGCATCGCGTCCGATGGCCTGATCAATCGACGTCGCGCCGGGAGCGAGCGTGAAGAGCCGAACCTCCGCCGCCGGGCAGGCAGCCTTGCAGGTCGCGGCATGGGCGCCGTAGTCGCCCGCTGACTGCAACACGCCGATGGGGAAGTGGAAGCCGTCACACATCCGCACGCACACGGTGCGCGTCGACATCGGCCCGGCGATTTCAGCCAGGCTGCTCTCATCGGCCGCGCGCCGGCCACGCTTCTCGACGGCGTCCTTCAGGCTGGGAAACTGGGGAGCCGGTGTGGTGAAACGATCACGGACCGGCTCGGTCCGCAGCGCTTCGCCGCCATAGCCGAACTGGATCGGCGCAGGCAGGGCGCGCGAGGGCCGCGGCTCTGGCGCAAAGCTGCGTACGATCGGCTGGAACATCTCGTACCGCTCACGGCGGCGCGGGGCAGGCTGGATATCATAGTGCGCCGGGGCCGCGGCGCGGGGCGTGCGGCGCTGCTGGGCGTCCTGCATCTGCACAGCGCGAATGCCGGCATCATCGAACGCGGCGACACCCGACGGTGTAAGGGTCATCACGCCGACAATGCCGAGTACCATGCCCGTGGCCAGAGTGGCGCCAGCTTTCAATACAGTCGGTTTTGCGGACGCGGACGGAAGCCATCCGCCAAGCCATTGGCGGAAAGCGGCATTTTGCCCCTGCATGGTATCACCTGTCTTGTCTCGTCCGCGCCAAGACAGGTAGTTTACCCTTTGTTAACCGTCAACCTTCAGGCAAATTTAACCTTATCGCCGCCGCAACGGCAGGTGGCGGCTCAGGCAGCGCGCGTGTAAAAACTGGCGCTGTTTTGCCGGGCTTATTCGGCCGGCACGCCGTGGGGCGCTGGCTCTCCAGCCAGTACAGGCTTTTCGCGCCGGTCCTCACCCTTGCCCTTGAAATAGCTGTCCACCTTGTCGAGATAGAAATAGACGACCGGAGTGATGTAGAGCGTCAGCATCTGCGAAACGATCAGGCCGCCTGCAACCGCAATGCCGAGCGGCTGGCGCAATTCGGCGCCTGCGCCGTGACCGATGGCGATGGGCAGCACACCGAACACCGCCGCGAACGATGTCATCATGATCGGGCGGAAGCGCACCAGCGCCGCCTCACGAATGGCCGTCAGGGCATCGTCGCCCTGTCTTCGCCGTTCGAGCGCGAAATCCACCATCATGATCGCGTTTTTCTTGACGATGCCGATCAGCATCAAAATGCCGATGATCGCCACGATCGACAGGTCCATATTGTAGGCCTTGAGCGCCAGCAGCGCCCCAAGACCTGCTGAGGGCAGACCGGACAAAATGGTGATCGGGTGGATGAAGCTCTCATAGAGCACGCCGAGCACAATATAGATAACGAGCACCGCCGCCGTCAGCAGCAGCGCCTGTCCAGCCAGCGCCTGCTGGAAGATTTGGGCTGTGCCGGAGAAGGTGCCGGTGATCATGCTGGGCAGGCCAATCTCGCGCTCTGCCCGGCGGATCGCGTCGGTCGCTGTGCCGAGCGCCAGACCATCCTTCACGTTGAACGAGATCGTCACCGCCGGTTGCTGGCCGACGCGCGTCACGGCGAGCGGCCCAACCGAGCGGCGCACGGTCGCCACCGCATCAAGCGGGACATTCTGGCCTGCACTCGACCGCACAAACAGCTGGCTCAGCGACGTCGGATCCGACTGGAACGACCGCGTCGCCTCCATGATCACCTGATAGTCGGTTGCAGGCGTGAAGATCGTTGAAATCTGCCGCGAGCCGAAGGCGTTGTAGAGCGTCTGCTTGATGGCTTCCTGCGTCACGCCCAGTGTCGCGGCGCGGTCACGGTCGATATCGACAACCACCTGCGGATTCGACAGTTGCAGATCGATGTTGGTGTCGCGCAATTCATCGAGCGTGCGCAGCTTTTCCAGCATCTTCGGCGCGAAGTCGAACAGCGCATTCAGGTCACCGCTTTGCAGCGTGTATTGGTAGAGCGAGCGCGAGACGCGGCCCGCATTCAGATTCATGTTCTGCACCGGCTGCGCATTGAAAGTGATGCCTGCCACCTGCGCCGTGCTGCGCCGCAGCCGCCCCATGATCACACCGACCGGATCGCGCTGGCTCTTGGGTTTGAGCGCGATGAACATGAAACCTTGATTGACGCCGCCAAAGCCAATAGCCGACGTCATGTAATCGACAGCCGGGTCGGCCCGCACGATGTCCGCAACCTGTTTCTGACGTTCCGCCATCGCCTCGAAGGAAGTGTCCGGCGCGGATTCCGTGAAGCCGCGCAACAGGCCCGTATCCTCCATCGGGAAAAACCCTTTGGGGATGTCGCGATAAAGCTGAACCGTCCATGCGGCAGTGATGATCGTGAAGATCAGGAACAGGAAGCGGTGCCGCAGCACGAAGTCGAGCGTGATGCGGTAAACCCACAGCATACCCTGCATCCAGGCTTCGAGCACGCGCTCGATGATGCCTTCCTTGCGGTTATGGTCATGCGCTTTCAGGAAACGCGCGCACAGCATCGGCGTCAGCGTCAGCGACACAAAACCGGAGACAAGAATGGTGATCGAGATGGTCACCGCAAATTCGCGGAACACCCGGCCCACCACGCCGCCCATGAAGAACACGGGTATGAACACCGCAATCAGCGACAGCGTAATCGAAATAATGGTGAAGGTGATTTCGCGCGAGCCGATCAGTGCTGCCTCAAAGGGTTTCTTGCCCATCTCCACATGGCGCACGATATTTTCTAGCATGACGATGGCGTCATCGACGACAAAGCCGACCGACAATGTCAGCGCCAGCAGCGAAATGTTATCCAGCGAATAGCCGAGCAGATACATGAAGCCGAAGGTGCCGACGATCGAGATCGGCAGCGCAATGGCCGGGATCACTGTCGCCGACAGCCGTTTCAGGAACAGAAAAATAACGAGGATGACCAGAACGACCGACAGCACGAGGGTGAACTCGACATCCTCGACCGATTCCCGGATCGGAATCGACCGGTCATTGTTGACAATCAGCGTGACCGACGGCGGCAACTGCGCCTGATAGCTCGGCAGGTTGCTCTTGATCCGGTCGACGGTTTCGACCGTGTTCGCGTCGGACTGGCGATAGACCGCCAGCACAATCGCGCGGTCACCATTGTGCCAGCCGGCAACCTGATCATTCTCGACCGAATCCTTCGGCACGGCCACATCTTCGAGCTTCACCGGCACGCCATTCTTGGTCGAGACGATGAGGCCGTTATAATCCTCCGCCTTCTGCAACTGGCCCGTTGCCTCCACCGTCAGGCGCTGGCGCTCACCGCGCATGGTGCCCACAGGCGCATTCGAGTTGGCCGCGTTGATGGCCCGGCTGATGTCGCCGAGTGAAAGTCCGCGCGCAGAGGCTGCTTGCGGATCGACATAAATGCGCACGGCATATTTCTGCTGACCGAAGACGTTGACCTGCGCAACGCCGGGTAATTGCTGAATCTGCTGTTGCAGCACGCTTTCGGCATACTCGTTCACCACATGCAGCGGCAGCGTTTCCGATTTCAGCGCAAGGAACAGGATGGGCTGATCAGCTGGATTCACCTTCCGGAACGCGGGCGGCGCCGGCATTTCCGCCGGCAAGCGACGCAGTGATCCGGTGATCTGCGATTGCACATCAAGCGACGCACCATCGATCTCGCGGTCGAGGCTGAACTGCATGGTGATCTGCGTTGATCCTTGCGTCGAAACCGAGGTCAGCGACTCTAGCCCTGAAATGGTCGCGAATGCCCGCTCCAGCGGCGCGGCAACAGACGCCGCCATCGTCTCCGGGCTGGCGCCCGGCAACTGCGCCGACACATTGATCGTGGGGTAATCCACGCGGGGCAGGGCGGCGACAGGCAGCTTCTTGAAGGCGAAGGCGCCGAAGATGATGAAGGACGCCATCAGAAGCGTCGTCATAACCGGGCGGCGGATGCAGAGTTCGGGCAACGACATGGGCAGTCCTTGTGCTCGGTCTGTGGCCTTAGATCACGCTGTCTTTTGGCGGAAACGTCAAAACACAGGAAACGTGATCGATTCCATGAAAACAGAGCATGGCGTGTTTCTTTAAAAACACGTCATGCTCTAGCCTTGTCCGGGGCTGGCGGGTTTGGCAGCAGCGGGTGCGGGGGCGGCGCGGGCAGGGACAACGCGGCTGCCATTGGCGAGCAGCATTTGCCCGTCTGTCACCACAGTCTCATTGCCCTGCAGCCCGGTTTTGATGACGGCGAGATCGTCAACGATCCGGTCCACCACCACCGGGGCGGTGCGCGCCACATTATCCTTCACCGTAAAGACATATTGGCCTTGCTGGCTGTTCATGATCGCGACGCGCGGAACCACGACCACACCCGGTTCGACTCGCAGCGTCACCCGCACATTGGCAAGGCTACCGGGCCAAAGAAGCTCATCATCATTGTCAAATTCAGCGCGGGTCATGATCGTGCCGGTGCCGGCATCGACCGTATTTTCCAGCACGGCGATTTTGCCCTTGGCGGCTTTGTTCAAACCCTGCGGCAGCGCTTCGACTTCTGCCTTGCCGGAAGCGCTGGCCTCCCGTAATTCCGGCAGCAGCCGCTGCGGCACCGGGAAGGCGACATAGATCGGCGAAATCTGGTTGATCGTGGCCAGCACCTGCGCCGCTTCG
>JBOFFO010000461.1:0-1513 GCA_051648665.1 Beijerinckiaceae bacterium
TGCGCGTGTTGATCGACTCGGCGACGGCCTGGCCGGTGGCGCTGAGGCGGTTCTGCATCTCATCGCCGGCGCTGGTCAGTTTCTGGGTCAGGGATTCGCCGCTGCTGGCCAACTGGCCGAGATAGCGCTCGGATACGCCGCTGACGCGTGTATCAAGATCCTCGCCGATGGTGGTCAGTTTCTGCGCGACATCATTGCCCGTGGTGACGAGCTTGACGACGTAATTGTCAGACGCGCTGGCAACGCGGCCATGCAGTTCATCGCCGGCGCTCGACAGGCGCGCGATCAGGTCACTGCCGGCGCGGTCCAACGTCAAATTGATGTCGCCGGTTTTCGCCTCCAGCGATTCAGTCACACGCGCGCCGACCTCGCTCATGGCCGTTGTGACGCGGCTCGATGCATTTTGCAGATCAGCCGCAAGCCCTTCATGGGCGCCGGTGATGGCGAGCTTCACGCGGTCGGCGTTCGAGGCAATCGCCTCGCGCTGCGTGATCAGTTCATCGACGAGGCCGCGGATGCGGATTTCATTGTCGGCATAGGCGCGTTCGAGATTGGAAATTTCCGAATGCACGATGGTTTCAAGTTCGCCGGCGCGGGCGACCGCGCGCTCGATGCCATCGCCCATCGCGGCGACCTCGCGGCGGATCGCCTGTGACAGGCGCACCATGGAATCGGAGGCGAGCGATTCCGGCTCTGTCAGGCGCATCGCAACCTGCGCGACCGCCTGCGTCGAGAGCTTCATTTCCTGTGTGCGCCAGGCAAGGCCGGCGAGCACGAAAAAGAACACAACGGGCGCGACGACAAGGAAGGCCAGCACCGCCAGCATTTGCGGCGGCTGCGCCATCAGCGCCTGCGGTGTGTCGATCTGGTTGCGCCACATGACGAACGCCGCAAACGCCGCGATCCAGCCGAGCGCGGCAATCGCAGCGATCCAGAACGGGCGGCGCGACGGTTTTTTCTGCATCTGCGCAATCAGCGGGGCGAGCGTCTGCTGCTCGTCATTGGCCGGGCGGGCGATGCTCTGGCGGATGTCGGCGGCGGCAGCCGCGGCGGAATTGGATGCGGCGGCCACGGCAGGCGCGGGCGGAGCGGCTTCTGCGGCCACCGCAGCCGGTTTGCGATCAGCAATCACGGTTTCGGCGACAGCAACGCGCGGCAGCTTGACGCCCCGTTGTGCGCTTTCAACCGGCTCTGCTGCTGCGGGCTGTGTCGCGGCACGGTTGTCTGCCGGTTTCGCCTCGCCCTTGGCGGCCGATGGTTTTGCCGCCGGGCCATCGGTGCCGGTGGCCGCCAGCGCTTCCTCGATGGCGGAAAGGGCCGCTTCCGTTGCGTCCTTGGCCTGTTTGTCCGATGCCATGAGCCTGCCTCTTGTTCCTGCGCGAGGGCGCCCGCCGCGATGCGCTGGGGCGGGGCCGGAGGCGATGGCCATACCCGTCCAAGCCGGGCAAGGCATGGTTATCGCCCATTAACCTTGCGGCCAATGTAGAAGGTCGCGCGGGGGGTGGGAACCCGC
>JBOFFO010000462.1:0-1836 GCA_051648665.1 Beijerinckiaceae bacterium
CCGATCAGCGGGTTGAGGCCGGAATAATTGATATGGTCGCTGATGGAGACAAGCGCACCGGGGCCAACAGCGTCGTGGAGGGAGCCTGCGGCATTGGTCAATAGCAGAACGCGCGGCTGCAGCGCGGCAAGGACGCCAATCGGTATACGCATCGCGCGTGCGTCGCCATGCTCGTAATAATGCACGCGCCCTTGCAGCAGCACGACCCTCGCTCCTGCAATCCAGCCCGCAATCAGCGTGCCGGCATGGCCGGAAACAGCAGAAATCGGAAAACCCGGAATATCCGCAAAGGGAATGCGGATAGCATGCTCGACATCATCAGCAAGACCGCCAAGCCCGGTGCCGAGAATGATAGCGGCATCAATCGGGCCAGTGATCCCATTTTGCGCCAGTAAGGCAATTGCTGGCTGAATGTCATCATTCATGGCAACATATCCGGCGTAAAGCTGAAAGGCAGCAACTCATGCAGCGCATGTTGTTTTCTATTCAGCCCTTGTGCGCCCGCCACATGAATTTCAGTGTCTTTGCGCGAAAATTCCAGAATGCGCTGACGGCACGCACCGCACGGGTAACAGGGACGGGCATCTGTGCCGACAATCGCAATCGCGGAAATGGTTGCAGCGCCGCCAGCAATCATCGCGGCAATCGCGCCGGCTTCGGCACAGGTGCCGACCGGGTAGGCGGCGTTCTCCACATTACAGCCGGAAAAAATTTGCCCGTCAGTGGTGAGGATGGCAGCGCCGACATGGAAGTTTGAATAAGGGGCATAGGCACGGGCCTGCGCTGCTAACGCAGCATCGAACAGAGCATTTATGTCGGCACTCATTGCCGTTCCTTCACATAGGGAATGCCGGAAGCCCGCGGCGGAATGGCCTTGCCGATGAAGCCTGCGAGCAGGATCACAGTCAGCAGATAAGGCAGGGCCTGAATCGCTTGCACGGGCAACTGGCCAATGCCGGGGAGTGGCACGCCCTGCAAGCGGATCGCTACAGCATCGAGCAGGCCGAACAGCAGGCAGGCCGCGAAGGCCGGCAGGGGCCGCCATTTCGCGAAAATCAGGGCAGCCAGCGCGATGAAACCTTTGCCCGCCGTCATCAGCGGCAGAAAGCTCGCGGCCTGACTGACCGATAGATAAGTGCCGCCAAATCCACACAGAACGCCGGCGATAATGACGGCAATATAGCGTAGCCGGGCAACGGAAATGCCGGCCGTGTCGACAGCCATTGGGTTTTCGCCCACCGCGCGCAGGCGCAGGCCGAAACGTGTGCGCGCCAACACGAACCATGTCACGCCGACCATCGCAAAACCCGCATAAACCAACGCGGAATGGCCGGACAGAACGCCGTGATAAAGCGGCCCAATAATAGGAACACCACGCAGCTCATCGGCGAATGGCAGCGTCCAGTCCGTGAAACGCGCGCGACCATCCAGTGCTGGCGTGCGCCCACCCTGTCCAAATATGGCATTGCCAATCAGCGCGGTCAGGCCCGTCGCAAGCATATTGATCGCCACGCCTGAAACGATCTGGTTGCCGCGTTGCGTAATTGCAGCAAAGCCATGCAGCAGGGAGGCGAGCACAGAGGCGGTGATGCCGCCAAGCAAGCCGACCCAGGCGCTGCCGCTCACATGGGCGCAAATCGCGGCAGCAAACGCAGCCGCCAGCATCTTGCCTTCCAGGCCGATATCGACAATGCCGGATTTTTCTGACCACAGGCCGGCAAGGCAGGCAAAGAGCAGCGGTGTCGAGAGCCGCACTGTCGAGGCAAGGATCACGGCGATGGTTTCAAAATCCATCGGTTACGCTCCCGCTGCCCGCGCTGGCGACAGAACGGCCAC
>JBOFFO010000463.1:0-2570 GCA_051648665.1 Beijerinckiaceae bacterium
TATCTGCTCGTGGGCGCGGCGGCGCTGCCGCGCCTCAACGGCATGTTCGCCTTCGCGATATGGGACAGGCGCTCGCGCGAGCTTGTGATGGCGCGCGACGGCATGGGCGTGAAGCCGCTTTACATTCGCGAAACACCGCGCGGCCTGCTGTTCGCAAGCGAGATCAAGGCGATTTTGCAAGAAGGCAGCACGCCGGCGCATTTCAACCCGCGCGCCGTGCTGCGTCATCTCACCTTCTGCTGGTCACCCGCCCCGGAAACCATTGTGGAGGGCATCGAGAAAATCGAGCCGGGCGAAATGGTCACGGTGCGCGACGGGCGCATCGCGGCGCGCCACCGCTTCTACGATGTGCCCGTGCCCGCATCAGTGCCCGATGACCGCAGCCCGAATGACCTCGCGGTCGAATTGCGCCATCACCTCGAAACCGCGGTGAAGCGCCAGATGGTGTCGGATGTGCCGGTTGGCGCTTTTCTCTCCGGCGGGCTTGATTCAAGCAGCATTGTCGCGGTTGCGGCGCGCGAGAATGGCGCGCGCCTGCCCTGCTTCACCATTGCCTTCGACAATGACGGAAAGACAGGCTTCGACGGCTTCGCTGAAGATCTGCAATACGCGCGGCAGGTGGCCAAGCATCTCGATGTCGATCTCAACATCGTCCATGTCGGCGTGCCGACGCCCGATCTGCTCAGCGATGTGATTTATCATCTCGACGAACCGGTCGCCGATCTCGCGCCTGTGAATGTCTGGCACATCGCAAAGCTATCGCGCGAACTCGGCATCAAGGTGCTGCTCGGCGGCGCCGGCGGCGACGATATCTTCACCGGCTATCGCCGCCATGTCGCGCTGATGGGCGAGCGGTACTGGAGCTGGCTGCCGCAGCCGGCGCGCGCGCTGATGGCGGCCACCGCCGGCCTGCTGCCCAACAGCAATGCCCTGTTCCGCCGCGTCTCCAAAGCCTTTCGTCATGCCGGCCAGAGCGCCGATGACAGGCTGATCGGCTATTTCAACTGGCTCGAACCCGCGCCCGCCCATGCGCTGCTGACGCGCGATTTCGCCGCCGGCGTCGCGCCGTCCTCGACGGCCGAACCGATGCAGCGGCTGCTGGCGCGCCTACCCGCTTCAGCCTCGCCCTTGCAGAAAATGCTGTATCTGGAATGCCGGAATTTCCTGGCCGACCATAATCTGCATTACACCGACCGCATGACGATGGCGCATGGCGTCGAGGCGCGCGTGCCGCTGCTCGATCCCGATCTCGTCGCCTTCGCCGCGGGCGTGCCCGACCGCTGGAAGCAGAATGGCGCGACGGGCAAATGGATTTTCAAGAAGGCGATGGAAGGCATCCTGCCCCATGATGTGATCTACCGGCCGAAAACCGGTTTCGGCCTGCCGCTCCGCCAATGGCTGCATGGGCCGATGCAGCCCTTGCTGGATCAGTTTCTCTCGCCTTCAGCGCTGAAGGACAGCGGCCTGTTCGACCCCGCCGCGGTGGCAAAGCTGGTGCGCGACAATTCCGAGGGACGCTATGATGCGGCCTCCACCATCTGGGGCATGGTGTCGATTCAAATCTGGGCGCAGCGCAACGGCGTCAGCCTGTAGGAGAGCGCAATGGGGTTGAATGCCCGGCTGGTCCAATGGATGGACAAAACCTTTTATCCCGATGTGAAGAACAATTGGGACAATGACTATTTTCGCGACCTCGTTCTGCCGCATCTCGATGCGCAATCAACCGTGCTGCTCGATGTCGGCGCCGGGCGTGGCGCGCTGCCGCAGATGAATTTCCGCGATCATGTGAAGAAGGCTGTGGGGGTCGATCCCGAGCCGGAAATAGCGGGCAACCCCTACCTGCACGAATTTCATGTCGGGCTTGGCGATAACATGCCGTTTCTCTCCAGCGACAGCTTCGATGTCGTGGTCAGCAACAATGTGCTCGAACATATCGCCGACCCGGACAAATTCTTCGCCGAGATCGCGCGTGTCACCAAGCCCAGCGGCATCATCATCACCAAGACGCCGAATCTGACGCATTACATGCCGCTGATTGCGATGATCACGCCGCAATCCTTCCATGTCTGGATCAACAAGCTGCGCGGCCGCCCGGCGGTGGACACGTTTCCGACGCGCTACATGGTCAACACGCGCAGCGCGCAGAAAGCGGCCGCGGCGCGCCACGGCCTCGCGATCGAGCAATTCATCCTGCTTGAAAAACGCCCGGAATATCTGCGCATGACCTTCCCGACCTATCTGGCGGGCATGCTCTATGAGCGCGCGGTCAATTTTCTCGGCCTCGATGCGCTGAAGATCGTGCTGTTCACGGTGATGCGGAAGACGCCGCGCTGAGGCCGCGATTTTCCGGGAGGACCGGCGCCATGCGCGGGCTCTTCGTCGCGCGGGCCTGGCGGCTGCTTGTCAGCAGCATCGTCAAGAGCAGCGCGAGCAGGAAGCCGTGCGTCAGGAACAGCGTCGGCAAATCCGATGAGGTGAACAGCGCGACGACGAACATGTAGGCGAACGCGCCGAAAGCCACCGGCGCGTTGGTCTTGCGCGCGAATGTATCGGCAAGCCGTGTCATCAAC
>JBOFFO010000464.1:0-4501 GCA_051648665.1 Beijerinckiaceae bacterium
TGCGGCCGGTTGAGCGTGATCAGGCCAACGGCCCCGCGCGTTTCGGTGAGGATGCATTCATAGGCCATGCCCGGCTCCCATGTGTCGCTGCCACGAGCCTATCGGGTAGCGGGGGGAGTTACGGCGCGCAAGAGTGCAGCGCGAGGAGGGGCATGCGGTCGGTGGCCCATGCGCCGCCGGACATTTTATGCACAATGCGGCATCGAAATTTTCAAAGAGGGTTCCATGAGCGAGAGTGAGCAATTCCGTAAGGGTCTGGCGGTGCGGCGCGCTGTGCTGGGGGCTGACTATGTCGATGGCAGCCTCGCCAAGGCTGACGATTTCATGATGGCGTTTCAGAATATCACCACGGAATGGTGCTGGGGCTATGCGTGGACGCGGCCCGGTCTCGATCCGAAAACGCGTTCGATGTTGAATCTGGCCATGCTGACCGCGCTGTCCAAGCCGGCGGAATTGCGCCTGCACGTCAAGGGCGCGCTGACCAATGGCGTGACGGTGGAGGAGATCAAGGAAATCCTCCTGCATGCGACCGTTTATTCCGGCATTCCCGCCGGGCTTGAAGCGTTCAAGGCGGCGCATGAGGTGCTGAAGGCGGAAGGCGCGCTGGATGAGGGGTAAGACTGGGCCGCGCGCTCAATTCACCGCAGCCAATGGAATGGGGTTATCGTACCGACGGTCCCGCATGGGCTGGCGCGCGCGAGGCATCGAACAGATCCGGAAAACGCGCCGCCAGCCTTGGAATGGCGTTGAGAATTTCCCGCAAATGGGCGCGCATGGCGTTCTCGGCTCTGTCGGCATCGCGCTGCTTCAGCCCCTCCAGAATCGCCGTATGCTGGTCGATCAACCGTGACAGCGGCGTTGCTTCCGGCAGGCTGAGATAGCGCACGCGGTCGATCTGCGCCCGCGCACTCTCCACCACGCGCACGCCGAATTCGCATTCCACCGGCTCCGCCAGCGCCCGATGATAGGCCTCGTCCAGCGCATAGAAGCGGGCGAAATCGCCCTCCCGCGCCGCTGTGCGCTGGTCCTCCACAAGCGCCTCGATGGCGGCAAGGCCAGCCGGATCGATCAACCGCGCCGTCTCGCGCACCAGCGCGCAGTCCACCGCTTCGCGCACGAACCGGGCATTCAGCACATCCCGCAGCGAGATTTTCACCACATAAGTGCCCCGGCTCGGCAGAACCTGCACCAGCCCGGCTTCGGCCAATTTGATGAAGGCTTCGCGAACCGGCTGACGGCTGACGCCGTAGCGTGCAGCGATATCCTTCTCCGAAAGGGCCTCGCCCGGCTTTAGGCGCATCTCGATGATGGCCTGACGCAAGGCCAGAATGATCTGCGGACCAATCGGCTCGGCCACACGCAGTTGCAACGCAGGCGCTTCAAGGTCTGGCATGCCCGCTGGCAGCGCATTCAACGTCATTGCAGTCGCCTCCCCGGACAAGTGGGACTTGCGCTCAGCCAAAGTCAAGGTATCATACCAGTATGGTGCCATACTGCAACGGTTAACATAAGGCACCGACGCATCACCGGGAGAAAGCCATGATGGGGAAACTTTGCAGGCAGAGCTTACAGGCTCTGTTGATGGCTGGCGCCTTATTGGGCGTGTCAGGCGCCGCCTCGGCGCAGCACCAACTCAACATCAATACGGCGTTGGCGACAGATGATCCGATTTACAAGGGCCTGGAGCGCTTGCGTGACAAGGTCGCCGAACGATCCAAGGGCCAACTCACGATCCGCATCTATCCGGGGTCGCAACTCGGCAAGGATGAAGATGTGCTGGAGCAGGCGCGCGCCGGCGCCAATGTCGCTGTGGTTGTCGATGGCGGCCGCATGGCGGTGTTCGTCAAGGAGTTTGGCATTCTCAGCGCACCCTATCTCGCCAGCGGCTTCGAGGGCGTGCGCAAAGTTGTCACGTCGCCAATGTTCGCGGAGTGGGAAAAAAAGCTGAAGGCGACTTCCGGCCACCAGGTCCTGTCCTTCAACTGGTGGCAGGGCGACCGCCACTTGCTGACCAACAAGCCGGTGAAGGTCCCGGCCGATCTTGCCGGTGTACGCATGCGCACGCCCGGCGCGCCCGTCTGGATGGAAACCATCCGCGCCATGGGTGCGACGCCGACGCCGATGGGCTGGGGTGAGGTTTATCCGGCCCTGCAACAAAAAGCGATCGATGCGGCCGAGGCGCAGCATCCCGCCACCTTCGGTTCGCGGCTTTATGAAGTCACGAAGCATCTGACAAAGACCGGCCACTTTAATCTCATCACCGGGATTGTCGCTGGCGGTGCATGGTACGACAAGCTGCCGCCGGAATTGCAAACCATCCTGCGTGAGGAATCTCTAGCCGCCGGCGACTGGGCTTCAAAAGCCACGCAGGACTCGCTCGCCGGTTTTGAGGAGCAGATGAAGGCCAAAGGCATGATCATTGCCGAAGTCGACAAGACGCCGTTTATCGAGGCGACCAAAGTTGTCTATGACAAGCTCGGCTATGGCGATCTGCGCAAACAGGTTGAAGCGTTGTTGAAATAAGAAACCCACAAAATGCAGGCGCGGCTAACGCACGGCGCCTGCATTTTTGCTCATCATGGTTCATCAGCGCGGAACGTCCATAGCTATGGCCCCCTTGCTCATCCGTCTCGAGGACATCATCTCGAAGCTGTTGCTCGCGATCATCGTCGTGCTGGTGTTCGGCGCGGCGGTTGCACGCAGTGTGGGTCATCCTATCGTCTGGTCAGTGGATATGGCGCAGCTTCTGTTCGTGTGGCTGTGTTTTCTCGGCGCCAATCGCGCCATGCGCATCAAGGCCCATATCGGCGTCGATCTGTTCGTGCGCAAACTGCCGCGCACGCAGCGCTGGATTATCGAACTCATGTTGGGTGCGATCACCCTGGCTTTTCTGATCGCACTGATGGTGAGCGGCTATAAGCTGACCATGTTGAACTGGCAGCGCGTCTATGGCGACAGCGGCATTTCCTATGCCTGGGTGACTGGCGCGGTGCCGATTGGCGCGGGCTTGCTCGCCGTGACCCTGCTCATCAACCTTGTGGATGCGTTGCGCGCGCGAAACCTCGTTTTTTACGCAGACCGCGCGGTCGATCGCACTGACAGCCAGCTTGGATAAATCATGGTCATCCTCTGGGCGCTGTTTTTTATTCTGATTTTCCTGGGCCTGCCGGTGGCGCTTGCCATCGGCCTGTCCGGCTACAGCTTTTTTCTGCTTTCTGGCTCAGTGCCTGTCACCATCGCCGTGCAGCAGATTGCGACGGCTTCGCAAAGCTTTCCATTGCTTGCCGTTCCATTCTTTGTGCTCGCCGGGCACATGATGAACAAGACAGGCATCACCCACCGTCTGATCGCATGCTCGAATGTGCTCGTTTCATGGATGGCGGGCGGATTGGCGCAGGTTTGCATTCTGCTGTCGACTCTCATGGGTGGCGTTTCTGGCTCTGCGGTCGCCGATGCGGCCATGGAAGCGCGTATTCTCGGACCGGATATGATCCGCCGCGGCTATTCCAAAGGGTTCACCTGCGCCGCCATCGCCGTTGGTTCGCTGATCACTGCAACCATCCCGCCAAGCCTTGGACTCATTCTCTACGGTTTTGTCGGCAATGTATCGATTGGCAGGCTGTTTCTGGCTGGCGTCATTCCCGGCCTGCTGATGATGGCCGCGTTAATGGGCGTGGTGTGGGTCATCGCCAGGAAGCGCGGCTATCAGGCCGCAACACGCGAATTTCCATCCGGCGCCGCAGTCTGGCGCGCGATTGTCGATGCAAAATGGGCATTGCTGTTTCCTGTCGCGCTTCTTTTTGGCATTCGCGGCGGTATTTTCACACCATCTGAAATCGGCGCATTTGCGGTTGTGTATGCTGTGATCGTAGGCGTCTTCCTGCACAAGGAATTGACGTGGCACGGCTTCACCGAAGCCCTTGGCGAAGGCGTGCTTGATGTCGGCGTGATCATGCTGATCATTCTGCTGTCCGGCATGGTCGGTTACGCGCTGATCTTCGAGCAGGCGCCGCAGGCGATCGCATCCTGGATGCTGGGCCTGTCACAAAATCCGCTGACGATTGTGTTGCTGATTCTGTTGTCACTGCTGATCGCCGGATGTTTCGTCGAAAGCACTGTGCTTGTATTGCTTTTGACGCCCATCTTCGTGCCGATCATCACAAAGCTGGGTGTGGACCCAGTGCATTTCGGCATTCTCATGATGTCGATTGTCACGCTCGGTTCCATGACCCCGCCGGTAGGTGTCGCGATGTATACGGTCTGCTCGATTCTCGACACGCCGAGTGAGGAATATACGGTGGAGTCGCTGCCATTTGTTGCCGCTATCGTTGCAGTTGTGATATTTCTGGCGCTGTTTCCCGGCGTCGTTTTGTGGCTGCCGAATTTGCTGATGTAGCATGCTGCGTTACGCAGGCTTAAGATATGGTTGGATTACAAACGAATGGGTTCGGCAGATCGATAATGTATGGAGCAAAATGTGGATCACGAGTATTTTCTTATG
>JBOFFO010000465.1:0-3126 GCA_051648665.1 Beijerinckiaceae bacterium
ATCCCGCCGGGGCTGATCCCCAGGGAGTGTCGGACATGAAATCAGGACGTATTATTCTCGGCCTTTCCGTTGGCATCGCCGCTTTGGTCGGCGGTTTGGCGGCCGCGCAGGCGGGAGCGCCGTGCGTGGGCGCCTGCTATAAGAAAGTCGTGACGCCGCCGAGCTACGGAACGGTTGCCGAAACCGTTGTTGTTCGCCCCGGCTATACTGTGGCGCGCCAGACGCCGGCCACCTTCGCAACCGTGCCGGAAACAGTGACGCTGGCGCCAGAGCATACCGTGGCCCGCCGTATCGCCCCGCAATACACGACGGTGGCGGAAACCGTTCAAGTCTCGCCGGGCGGCAAGGTCTGGCAGGTGACGCGCGATGCCTATGGCCGCGAGGTCGGCTGTTGGGTCACGATCAAACCAAAATTTGCGGTGCAACACAAAACTGTCATGGTCAGCCCTGGCGGCGTGACCTACGAGCGCGTCCCGGCTGTGACAGCGGTGCGCCACCGGCATGTCATGGTGACGCCGCCGTCCGTGGTGCATGAGCAGGTTCCCGCCATGACCGCAGTCCGGCACCGCACGGTGATGACCAGCCCGGCCACGGCCCACTGGCAGCCGGTTGGCTATGGCGGCCATCGCCATCATCACGGGCACTTCGGACACAAGGGTTACTGAGCCGCGCTGCCCAGGACGTTCATCCAGGGTTCTCTGAAATTCAGCCTTCGCCAGCCCGTCCGTCCGGGTGGACTGGTGCAAAGCGTCAGCCGCGGTTTGTCCGCCCGCGGCTGACGTTTTTTGCTTTGGGATCGCCTTGTGCGTTGGGATCAATGTTCGGCGCAGCCATCACCCGCGCGCATGGGTCTGATCACGGGCTGTGACTGGTTGCCGGCGTGAAGCTGGGTAAAAGTCTTCTGCATCGTCGCAAATTGGCTTCTGTTCCGTATCCACTTCGTCTTGGGTATCGTGCGCAGTCGCGAAACAGACACGAACCACCGAGAGCCGCTTTCATGACTCAAGTGCCAGGCCATACGCCGGCGGCCGCATCTGCGCCCGTCCCACCCTTGTCCTGGCGCACGCCGCTGATCATTCTAGCGGCGGGAGCGGCGATCTCTTTCATCGGCTTCGGCCCGCGCTCGACATTCGGTTTTTTTCTTCAACCGATTTCGAATGAGTTCGGCTGGGGCCGCAATATCTTCGCTTTTTCTTTCGCCCTTCAGCAACTGTTCTGGGGCATCGGCCAGCCCTTCGCCGGGGCAATTGCCGACCGGTTCGGCACAACGCGTGTGCTGATTGGTGGCGCTCTCCTTTATGTCGTGGGCCTTCTCTTGATGACGCTGTCGCGGGAGCCGCTCTATATGCACATGACGGCAGGCGTGCTCATCGGTTTTGCGCTCGCCGGCTGTTCCTTCAATGTTGTTCTCGGCGCGTTCGGAAAATTGCTGCCGCCGGAAAAGCGCGGCCTCGGCCTTGGTCTCGGCACTGCCGCAGGATCGTTCGGACAATTCGTATTCTCGCCGTTCGCACCCATGCTGGTTGATGCGATCGGCTGGAAGGGCACCTTGGTGATTTTGGCGGCCGCCACCGCAGCGATTATTCCGCTCGCCTTTGCGCTATGGACGCCGCCCCTGTCGCCGCATGCCAAGACCTCGGCATCGGATGGGCCAGCCTCCATTTCTGCCGCCCTGAAAGAAGCCTTCGCGAATCCCTCCTACAATCTACTCGTGCTCGGTTTTTTCACCTGCGGATTTCAGCTGGCGTTTATCACCGGGCATCTGCCACAATATCTGATCGACAAGGGTTTGGCGCCGTGGATCGGCGGCATTGCGCTGGCCTGCATCGGATTGACCAATATCGCAGGCTCGCTGGCGTCGGGCTGGCTCATGGGCCGTTATCCGCGCCGCTACATGCTGGCCATCATTTACGCCATGCGCTCGGTCGTCACCATTGTGTTCATTCTGTTGCCGGTGACGCCAGTGACGGCCATCGGATTCGCGCTGGCGATGGGATTTTTGTGGCTTTCAACCGTGCCGCCAACATCAGGTTTGGTCGCATTGATGTTTGGCGTGCGTTACATGACCATGCTCTACGGCTTCGCCTTTTTCTCCCATCAAGTTGGCGGATTTTTTGGCGCATGGCTTGGCGGATATTTATACGAAAGCACCAAGAGCTATGACATCGTCTGGTGGCTTTCAATTGCGCTCGGCTTTGCATCCGCCGTCATCAATCTGCCGATCCGCGAAAAAGCGGTGGAGCGTGCAGAGCCAGCATCGGCCTGAGATAAAATCCACAGCATTGCGCCGGTAACAGGTCTGCGCATAATGCTGCGCCATCACATGGATCAGGAGCCTCTGCATGTCTGCTTTCAAAGCCGTCGTCATTGCCAGCAAGGAATCACCTGCCGCGCTTGGTACATTCAATGAGTCGGATTTGATGGATGGCGATGTCACCGTCCGGATCACGCATTCCACCGTCAATTACAAGGATGGCTTGGCGCTGACGGGGAAAAGCCCTGTGGTCCGTCGGTTTCCGATGATCCCCGGCATCGATTTCGCTGGCGTTGTCGAAAGCTCCGCGCATGCGGATTGGAAAACGGGCGATAAGGTGGTGCTGAATGGCTGGGGGACAGGCGAAACCCATCTCGGCGCCTATGCAGAAAAATCCCGCGTGAAAGGCGATTGGCTGGTGCCTTTGCCGGAGACGATGTCACCGGCGCAGGCGATGGCGATTGGCACCGCCGGCTATACGGCGATGCTCAGCGTGATGGCGCTGGAGCGGCAATTCATCCGGCCCGATGATGGTCCCGTGCTGGTAACAGGCGCGGCCGGCGGCGTGGGTTCGGTCGCAATATCGCTGCTCGCAAAGATTGGCTGGCATGTCATCGCCTCGACAGGTCGTCCCCATGAGGCCGATTATCTGAAAATGCTGGGCGCCGCAGAAATTATTGATCGTGCCGAATTGTCCGGTCCGGCGCGCCCCTTGAACAAGGAGCGCTGGATTGCCGCCATTGATTCCGTCGGCTCGCATACGCTGGCCAACGTGCTCTCGATGACGAAATATGGCGGCGTTGTCGCAGCCTGTGGTCTGGCGCAGGGCATGGATCTGCCCACGAGCGTCGCTCCCTTTATTCTGCGCGGCG
>JBOFFO010000466.1:0-9605 GCA_051648665.1 Beijerinckiaceae bacterium
CGGTTGTGCAAACCGGTGAGCTGGTCGATCACCGCCGCTTCCATCGTCGAAATCACGTTGGAGCGCAAACGTTCGTCGAATTTCTTGGCCCGCACCAGGGTGCGCGCGCGCGCCAGCAATTCATTGCGGTCCACCGGCCGCACCAGAAAATCATTCACGCCCATATCGAGGCCGCGCAGGAATCGCGGGCGGTCCTCCGCCTCGCCCACCATCAGCAGCGCCATATGCCGCGTGCGCTCCAGTGAGCGCAGCTGGCTGAGCACACGCAGGCCATCGCTGTTGGCCAGACCAAGGCTGACGATGGCAAGGTCGAACATGCCCTCGGCCGCACGAAAGACGGCCCGCTGCGGGTCCGGCTCCAGCACCACCTCATACCGCTTCGCCAGGCTTGCCATGATGCGCTCGGCGGCGGCGGGCCGGTCCTCAACAAGCAGAATGGCGCCCTGCAGGCCGGTTTCAGCCGCAGCAGCGGCGAGCGGATCGCCCAGTCCGATGTCGCGCGACATGGCCGCGCGGCTGCGCAATTCGTCGGTCACATCCTTGAACCGCGCCAGACTTTTAACGCGCGCAAACAGCGCCACCTCGTCGATCGGCTTGGTCAGAAAATCATCAGCGCCGGCATCAAGGCCCTTCACGCGGTCGGAGGGCTGGTCGAGCGCCGTGACCATGACGATTGGCAAATGCGTTGTTTCGGTATCGGCGCGCAGGCGGCGGCACACCTCGAACCCGTCCATGCCCGGCATCATCACATCGAGCAGCACCACATCGCACGCGCCCTGCTTGCAGATCGCCAGCGCGTCCGGCCCGTTGGTTGCGGTCAGCACGTCATAATATTCAGCCGACAGCTTGGTTTCCAACAGCTTCAGGTTGGGAAACAGGTCATCGACGACAAGGACACGCGCGGGCATCAACGCAACTCCGGACCAGCTCAACCACTCAAGAAATTCCGCACCGTTTCGAGAAATTTTGAAACGGAAATAGGCTTCGACAGATATGCCTCGCAGCCGCCTTCGCGGATGCGCTCCTCATCGCCCTTCATGGCGAAGGCCGTGACGGCAATCACCGGAATATGCGCCAGCTCCGGGTCCGCCTTCAGCCAGCGCGTGACATCAAGGCCGGACACCTCCGGCAACTGAATATCCATCAGGATCAGGTCGGGCTTGCGCGCACGCGCCAGCTCCACCGCCTCGACACCGTTTGATGTCTTGACGGTCTGGTACCCGTGCGCTTCGAGCAGATCGTTGAAGAGCTTCATATTCAGCTCATTGTCCTCAACGATCAGGACAGTTTTCGCCATCGGCCTTCCTTCAGCGTGGCGTCGCTGCCACCGTGCATGCGCGCGCCCAATTCGTTATGCTCGCACGCTTACCAGACACATCTTGATGAAACCGTAAGCCAAGGTGGTAACTCATTGATGAAGTTCAAAACAGAAACCAAAGGCCATTCTGCGGATGCGGAAATGCTTGGCATCCACGCGCTGGTCTGGCTGGCCGCCGATGGCGAGCGGCTGGAGCGTTTTCTCAGCCTGACCGGCCTTGCGCCCGAAAGCATCCGGGAAGCAGCGTCCCAGCCCGGATTTCTTGGCGCTGTGCTGGACCATCTTCTCGGCAACGAAACGCTCCTGACAGAATTCGCCACAGCCGAGGGGCTGGATCCCGCCAGCCTTGCCGCCGCCCGTGCCCGCCTGCCGGGGGCGTGGCAGTCTTCCGATTTCGGGTGAGGATAGCAGGCCAAGCGATTCGGGAGATTCAAGGAATTGGCGATGCAGCGCCCCTTCTGCCGGGATTGCCTGCGCTTCTCGGCGCTGGAGCGGCGTTGCGACGCCTGCGGCAGCCCGCGCGTCCTCAGCCACCCGGAGCGGGACGAACTGGCCCTGGCGCATGTCGATTGCGACGCCTTCTACGCCACCATTGAGAAGCGCGATAACCCGGCGCTGGCCGACAGGCCGGTGATCGTCGGCGGCGGCAAGCGCGGCGTTGTCTCCACCTGCTGCTACATCGCCCGCACCTATGGCGTGCGCTCGGCCATGCCGATGTTCAAGGCGCTGGATGCCTGTCCGGAGGCTGTGGTGGTCAAGCCGGACATGGAGAAATACGCCCGTGTCGGCCGTCAGGTGCGCCAGATGATGCAGGCCCTGACCCCGCTGGTCGAACCGCTCTCCATCGACGAGGCATTCCTGGACCTGACCGGCACAGCCGAGGTCCATCACGCACCGCCTGCACTGGCGCTCGCCCGCTTTGCGGCGGCGGTCGAACGGGACATCGGCATCACCGTCTCGGTCGGCCTGTCCTACAACAAATTCCTCGCCAAGATCGCTTCGGACCTCGACAAGCCGCGCGGCTTTTCAATCATCGGGATGGCGGACGCGCAGGCTTTCCTCGCCAGCAAGCCGGTCAGCATCCTGCCCGGCATCGGCCCGGCCACCGTGGCCCGCCTGAAGGCCGCCGGCATCGCCACCATCGCCGACATCCGCAGACACGATGCAGCAGCCCTGATGGCCCGGATCGGCTCGGACGGGCCGCGCCTGCACCGCCTCGCCCACGGCATCGACGCTCGCACCGTCAACCCGGAGCGCGAGACCAAATCCGTCTCTGCGGAGACCACTTTCGACACCGACATTGCCGACCCGGAGGAGCTCACGGCCACCCTGTTGCGCCTGTCCGAAAAGGTCGCCTTCCGCCTGCGCAAACAGGGCTTTGCCGGGCGGAATGTGACTCTGAAGCTGAAGACTGCGCAGTTCGACACGCGCACCCGCACCCGTGGCGGCCTGCCCGCGACCCAGCTTGCCACCCGCCTGTTCGAGGCTGGCCGCGACATGCTGGCGAAAGAGCTGGACGGCACCCGCTACCGGCTCATCGGCATCGGCGCTGGCGACCTGTGCGACGCCGGGGAAGCGGACAAGGGCGATCTCGTCGATACCGGCATTGCGAAGGAGGTGGCGCGCGAACGGGCCATTGATGCGCTGCGTGAAAAGTTCGGCGGCGCGGCGGTCCAGCGCGGCACGGTGTTCGGGATGGTGCCCAGAAAGCCCCAGCGGGAAACTTGAACCGCGCCCGCCAGCCCCTCAGTCACATTTCGGCATCTTGCCCAGTTCCAGCCCGGCGAGTTTGCCGTCCAGCGCCAGCCCGCCATAATCCAGCCGCAGCGCCCGCGCGACGCCGTTCTCGTAAAGCTCCATCGTCATCGTATAGACCGGGTTCATGTCGGCGGAGCCGGCCTTGAAATAGCTGATCACCATGGGCCAGCGCGCCATGCCGGACATGGATTTCAGCAGGCCCGCATCGCCCGCCTCCGCCGCCACATCGGCCCGGATCGCCCTGCCGATGATCGTCGTCGTCTCATAGATCGCCTGCCCCTCGTCCGACCCGTCATAGGTCTTGACCGTGTGGGTTGTGTCGCCCGCTTTCGCCGCCTCGATCAGCACACGGGTATGATTGGCGGGAAAGGTCACACCCTGCGGCAGCGCCACGGTTCCCGGCTTCGGTTTGCTGAGGCGCACGGTTGCCGCCTCGCCGCCCGTGCCGGTCTTGCCCTCGGTGCGGCCTGGCGGTTCGCCCGGCAGCATCCGGTCAATGACAAAGCGGAACCCCTTGCCGCCCGGCTCCTCGAACGTGGTGGAGCGGACATCGGTGAGCCGGGTGCCGATTTCCGACCCCTCCATCTGCACCACCTGCCGGAAGCTCGACGTGTAGCCCTCGCAGGCGGAGCCGCCGCCCTCATAGACGATGCGGCCGCGCGCGCCCTCGATCCCGCGCACCGGCGTGGTGCGCGACAGCGACAGGTCATAGACCGCCCGGTGCGGCAGCAGTTCGACGGGCGCAGCCTGCGCGGCGCTGGCCGCAATCAGCCCCATGGCTCCTCCGGCGGCCAACAGCGCGGCGGCAGCAAACAAAAATCTCACCTTCATCGGCAGTCTCCGTCTCGCCGGCCTGTGCGCGCGAGATTCGCGGGGGAAGTCTTGTGTGAACATTGTCGCCCTGCAATCACGTCAAAGATAGGGTTATCGCGTCAGCCATGCCATCACCCTCGCACCTTGCCGCCTGCGGGGCGATGGGCCACAAACGGCTATTCCCTCGTGGCGAACGGCGGACCCCATGCCCACCATTGAATCCAATCTGAAAAACCTCGGGATCACCCTGCCGGCTGCGGCGGCGCCAGTGGCCAATTATGTGCCATGGGTGATCACCGGCAATGCGCTGGTGATTTCCGGCCAGCTTGCTTTCGGACCGGACGGCAAGCTCGACCCGGCGCATACCGGCAAACTCGGCGGTGCTGTGACAGCCGATGCAGGCCGGGCGGCGGCCCGGCTGTGCGCCATCAATGTGCTGGCGCAGGCCAAATCCGCCTTGTCCGATCTCGAACGCATTTCGCGCTGCGTGCGGCTGGGCGGCTTCATCAACGCCATGCCCGATTTCGCCGCCCTGCCCGCGATCATGAATGGGGCATCTGATTTGATGGTCGCCGTGCTTGGCGACCGGGGCCGTCACGCCCGCTCCACCGTCGGCGTTGCGGAACTTCCCATGGATTGCGCCGTCGAAGTCGAGGCGTGGTTCGAGATCAAGTGAGAGCCGTTTATGGTTGAAGCCGGTTTTCTTGTTGCCCGCCCCGTCGCCCATCGCGGCCTGCATGACGCTTCTGCTGGCGTGCTCGAAAATACGCTGAGCGCCGCGCGTGCGGCGGTTCAGAAAAATTTCGCCATCGAGTGCGATGTGCAGCGCACCGCCGATGGTGAGTCCGTCGTGTTCCATGATTTCACGCTCGACCGGCTGACGCAGGCCACCGGCCATGTCGCCGCGATGAGCGCGGAAGGGCTGGCCAGCATCCCGTTCAAGAAGGGGCCGGACCGCATCCTGCCTCTGCAGGCGTTGCTCGACACGATTGCTGGCAAGGTCGCCCTCATTGTCGAAATCAAAAGTGCTTTCGATGGCGACATGCGCCTGACCCAGCGCACCATGGAGGTGCTGAAACAGTATCGCGGGCCAGTCGGCGTCAAATCCTTCGATCCGAAGGTGCTGATCGAAGCCAAGCGTCTGGCGGCAGGAAAAATTCCCTGCGGCATCGTCGCCATGCAGGAATATAATTACAAGGATTACGAAACGCTCGGCGCGCGTGAAAAACATGCGCTCGCCAACCTGCTGCATTTTGGCGAATCCCTGCCTGATTTTATTTCGTGGAAGGTGGCGGACTTGCCCTGTGCTGCGCCTTATCTCTGCCGCACCGGCATGGGATTGCCGCTGATGACATGGACGGTGCGCACCCCCGATGACCGCGCCCGCGCCAAAGCGCATGCGGACCAGATGGTGTTTGAAGGCTTCGTGCCGGACTGAAGCGGCCTGCGCTGGCGCGGAGAATTAAATGAAAAACAATGGATGTTGAAAAACCCCTGCCGCCCTGGCCGCCGCACGAAACCGGTCTGACCGTCAAGATCGCTGGCGGATTGGCCGTTGTGCCGCAGGCGGACTGGAATGCCTGTGCGCAGGAGAGCGATGCCGCGTGCAATCCCTTTGTCGATCACCGGTTTTTGTCAGCGTTGGAAGATTCAGGCTCGGTCGGTGGGCGCACCGGCTGGACGCCAGCCTATGTGCTGATTGAAAATGCCGATGGCGCGCTGCTGGCGTGCGCGCCAAGCTACGTCAAGACCCATTCGCGCGGCGAATATGTCTTTGATCAGGGCTGGGCTGATGCCTATGAGCGCGCCGGCGGCGCCTATTATCCGAAAATTCAGGTGAGCGTGCCATTTACGCCGGCAACCGGCCCGCGCCTGCTGGTGCGCAGCGGCCCGCAGGCCGGTCTGGCGCGCAGCTCATTGCTCGCAGGCTTGCGCGCCTTGCGGGCGCAGACGCGCGCCTCGTCCCTGCATCTCACCTTTCTCACGGAGCAGGACCGCGCCACGCTCGAAGCGCGCGAATTTCTGATGCGCACCGACCAGCAGTTTCACTGGTTCAACCGCGGCTATGCAACTTTCGATGAATTTCTCGCCCTGCTGGCCTCACGCAAGCGCAAATTGATCCGCCGCGAGCGGCGCGATGCGCTCGCCAACGGCATCACCATCGACCATTTGACCGGGCGCGATCTCACGGAAGCGGTGTGGGACCAGTTTTTTGCGTTTTATATGGATACCGGCTCGCGCAAATGGGGCCGGCCCTATCTCACGCGCGCATTTTTTTCCCTGATCGGCGAGCGCATGGCCGATGATATTCTGCTCATCATGGCGAAGCGCGATGGCAAATATATCGCCGGCGCGATCAATTTCATCAGCCTTGACACACTTTATGGCCGGCACTGGGGCTGCATCGAGGATCACCCCTTCCTGCATTTCGAGGTCTGCTATTATCAGGCAATGGATTATGCGATTGCGCACGGGCTGGCCCGCGTCGAGGCCGGCGCGCAGGGCGAGCATAAATTGCTGCGCGGTTACGATCCTGTGCTGACCCATTCCGCGCACGATATCGCCGATCCGGCACTCAGGCGCGCCATCGCGGATTATCTCAAGCGCGAACGTGCCCATGTCGATGCGGCGCAGTCGGAGCTGACGACACTGCGCCCGTTCCGCCGTGACCTGAATTGGGCGTGAACGCGGGGTGTGTGCCCGCACATCGCTGCCATTTGCCATCTTTCAAAGTTGTAACTTGTCGCGCTCCTGGAACTGCCGCAAGCTGCCTCCAGTCGGGCGTACCATCTGCAACCATGATGATGGAGATAATCCGCATGGAAAGACGTTCCTTCCTGAAACTGCTGGGCCTTGGCGCCGCAGCGACAGCGATTGTCGCCGCGCTCCCTGCACCGGCGGAGGCTGCGCCGGCCATTCCGGCCGACAAGGCGCTGGACGCTGTCAGCACGCCGCCTGTCGAGGGCGAATTTGCGCAATACTGGCGTCGCCGCCGCCGCCGGTGGCGTCGCCGTGTCTGGCGCCGCCGCTATTGGCGTCGTCGTTATTGGTGATAGACTTGACCGGAGCGGCAGGCCCCGCCGCCCCGGTTCCCATCTTTGAACGTGGAGTGACTCATGGAACGTCGTGGATTTCTCAAACTGCTCGGCCTTGGCGCCGTGACGGCAGCGGTGGCATCAACCGTCGGTATCGAGGCGGCGGAAGCGGCGCCAGCAGCGCCTGCGCCGGCAGCGACAACGGACGCTTTTCTCGACCAGCTGACGGAAGCCAACAAGGGCGACGGTGAATTCGCACAATATTACTACTATCGCCGTCCGCGCTACTATGTGCGCCGGCGCTATGTGCGTCCGCGCTATTACTACCGTCCGCGCCGCTGCGGCTGGTATCGCACCTATTATGGCCGCGTCTGGCGCTGCGTGTAATCACGCAACCGGGTGATGGAATGGCCGGGGCCTTGCCCCGGCCTTTTCTTTTGGCCCGGGTTTGGTAAGCGGGAAGCCGCATCCCGTTACGGACTCCCGCCCATGTCAGCCTATGATCCGAACAACATCTTTGCCCGTATCCTGCGCGGCGAATTGCCGTGCGAGAAAATCCATGAGGACGCGCACAGCTTCGCCTTTATGGACATCATGCCGCGCAGCGACGGCCACTGCCTCGTGATCCCGAAAGCGCCGGCGCGCACCCTGTTTGATATTCCATTCGCTGTGCAGCCTGCGCTGTTCGCCGCCGTCCAGAAAGTCGCGCGCGCGGCGAAAGACGGCATGGGCGCTGATGGCCTGACGCTCCAGCAATTCAATGAAGAAGCCGGCGGGCAAATGGTGTTCCATGTGCATTTTCACATCATACCGCGCTGGAACGGCGTGAAGATGAAGCCGCACACCGGCGAGATGGCGCCGAAAGATGTCATCGCCGCCCATGCGCAGAAAATCCGTTCTGCGCTGGCCGCTCAATAATTCACGCAGCCAACGCCATCATGCCGCCGGCAATCGTGAACACACCCGCGAGCACGCCGATAATCACCCGGCGGCCGGAGAAAAAATAACCGGCAACGGCGGCCAGTGCAGCCGCAGCGCGCACCATGTCTGGCACAGCCTTCAGCGCGCCGGATGGTTCGATCAGAATTTGCGCCACCACCCCGGCAATCAGGCAGGTCGAAACCATCCGCACCCATTCGAATACAGCGGACGATTCATCGACCCCGCGCGACAACCACACCGCCATCCAGCGCCAGACCTCATTGGGCAGAATGCCGGCGAGCAGCAGCGCCAGATAAGGCGCGAAATCGCCGAAGGACGCGAACGCGCTCATGCCGCCCTCCGCGCCTGTTCCCAGCGCCGCAGCAGAAAGGCCAGCGTGCCGCCGATCAGCCCGGTCAGAAACAGCGCCGAACCGCGCCCGAAGAGATACTGGAACAACGGCGCAAGGCCGAACCCTGCAATCACCGCGAACCAGTCACTGCGCATCTGCGCGCCCGCCACCAGCGACACGATAAAAAAAGCCGGCGACATGAACAGCAGCGCCGCCCCCAATGTCACCGGCAATGAGCCGGAGAGAAAATAGCCAAGCCCGGTGAAAAAGGTCGCCAGCACCATGCAGGCGGTGCCGAAGCCGAGAAAATACGGCAGCCGTTCCTCCGGCGGCATGGCCGGCAACCGCCGGATGCCTTCCACCCACGCCGTTACCGCAACCAGATGCGAGACGTAGATCAGAGTCGGCGCCGATGGCTTGCCGGCGCGCAGCAGCGGGATGATCGACACGGCCATCGGCAGAAGCCGGATCGCCGACAGTGTCACGGCAATCGCCACCGCCGTCAGGGACGCGCCTGCCGACAGCATGCCAAAGAAAATCATCTGTGCTGGCCCTGCCCACATCAGGAGCGTGGACAGCACAGCGGCAAGGAAGGGAAAACCGACATCCCGCGCCATGGGGCCGATGCCCATCAGCGCCAGCGAGACAATCCAGGCGGGCAGTTTCAGCGCATCAATCGCTCCGCGCCGGAACAGGCCGGACGCCATCGCCCCCGCCTGCCCCATTTATTGCGATCTGACCTTGTCCTGAATCGCGCGCAGGTCACCCAGCGTCGGCACGGCTTCGCGCAAACCGTCCCAAACCGCCGAACCGACATACCAGCCGACAGCGAGCACGAGGATCAGCACCGGCCAGGCCAGCATTTCCTCGAACCGCTTGCGTTTTAACCGGCGCTCATGGCGCGTGCTCATGGTCTGTCCGTCCGCTTATGCCGCAACCGGCGGTCCGGCTCTGGCGCGTCAGGAGCGCGACAAGGGCAGCTTGGGCACCGTGCGCACCCCGCTTCCTTTGCCGCCGGAACCATCATCGCCGGGGCCGTCGTCCGGGGAATCGTCTCCCCCGGCCCGACCCCGCTTTTTTGCGGCATGTTTCGGCGGCTGGGAAGCCTTGGCTCCGCCCGCCTTCGCACCGGCCTGCTTTTCCTTGGCCCGTGTGGCTTTTCGGACATCCGGCTCAGGACGCGGCACAATCGGCGTCTCCGGGAAATCGAAGCCGATCACCTTGGTGTTCTTCACCTCGTCCCAGGTCAGCATGACGCGCACCGCACCGCCATCCTTGAGGCGGCCGAACAGCACCTCGTCCGCCAGCGGCGTCTTGATCACCTGCTGGATCAGCCGGGCCATCGGCCGCGCGCCCATCGTGTCGTCATAGCCATGCTCGACCAGCCACGCCCGCGCCTCGTCAGTCA
>JBOFFO010000467.1:0-5341 GCA_051648665.1 Beijerinckiaceae bacterium
CCCGACATTATCAATGGTAATACGGCTGCAGCATTGTCCGCTCTCGGCAAGAGGAGAGTTTTACAAAAGGAACAGTTCACGAATCTCTATGATGGCTATGTATTGATGCGCGATGTTCAGCACTGGCAGCGTTTGACCATGCAAGGGAAATTCGATTCCCAGACCGCAGGTGCCGCCGTACTCCAGCGCATCGCGAATGCAGCAAATGCACCTGATTACCGTGTATTGCAGGCGCAACTGTCAGGGTTACAACATGAAATTCGTTCAATGATGAACGGAATTGCCGATGGACATTTTATTACGGCTGGCGAGTGATGCCTGGCAACAGTGGTGCGGGTGTACTCCATATGGCGTCCTGGCAACATAAATCGGCGCGCTTTTCAGGAAATGATACGCGGACGATGGTGCCTGAGCCGACAATCGAACGAATACGCATGGTTCCTCCATGCATTTCCACCAATGAGCGTGCAATGGCGAGTCCGAGGCCCGATCCCTTGTAGGTCTTGTTGAGGTGGCTCTCTGCCACTTCAAATGGCTTGCTGACTTGTGCAAGGGCGCTGCGTGGAATGCCAATGCCATTATCTTCGACATAAAGCGCAATCTGGCCGCTTGAATGGCGGGCGCGGATCGCGACATGGCCACCTTCAGGGGTGAATTTAATGGCATTTTGCAGCAGATGAATCAGGACTTGCTGCACAGCTGTCGGATCTACGCAAAAACGCACTTCATTAAGCCGTTCAGATGCAATCGATATTTTTTTGTTTGCAGCATCCTGATCCACACGGATAAGCGCCTCAGTTGTCACTTCATCAACAAGAATCGTCTGGTGGTTGAGTATTTTTCGACCCGATTCAATGCGTGACATTTCCAAAATGTCGTCGATGATGCCGAGAAGGTATCTTCCACTGTCACGAATATCAGCGGTGTATTGCTGATAGCGTGCATCGAGATCGCCGAAAACGCCACTGCACATCATCTCGGAAAAGCCGATAATGGCGTTCAGCGGTGTATGCAATTCATGGCTCATATTGGCGAGGAACTGCGCCTTGGCATGATTGGCGCTTTCGGCTTCGGCTTTCTGTTCAAGATAGCGTTCGGCCAGCTCGGCCATCTGTTGCGCCTGCAATTCCATCGCTTGGCGCGATCGTTTCAGATCGGTGACCATGGCTGTGAGCCGGCGCTCTGAATCGATCAGCTCTTCTTCATGTCTCTTAACATGTGTGATATCAGCGCCAACCGAAACGAATCCGCCATCGCGCGTGCGTCGCTCGGAGATTTGCAGCCACCGGCCATCAGAAAGCTCAGTCTCGATGGTCCGGGACTCGTCATTATCAAACGGAACGATTTCGCGCATCGTTGCAATAGCTGGCGTTGTTGCCGCGCTCATGACCATGTCGTAGCTCATGCCTTCGCTGGCATGGTGCTCCTGTAACCCGTGCAATTGCCGGAATTTTGAGTTTGAAAGAACAAGCTTGTTCTTCGAATCCCATAGCACAAAGGCTTCGGAAATCTGCTCAACCGCATCACGCACTTGCGCGTCGGCGCGTGCACGGCTTTCCGCCTGCCGTTTATGCTCCGAAATATCAGCGGCAATGCCAACCAGATGAGGAAAGCGTCCGTGTTCATGATGAACGACGCGGGCTGACACACGAAACCAGAGCCATTCGCCATTGGCAGCCCGCAAGCGCAATTCGCTGTCGATGTGATCCGTTGTGCCATCGGCGATGCGTCCGGCCAGATCGAGCACCTGGTCATCGTGTGGGTGTAGCAGCTGGCGCATGTCGTCGACGGACATGAAAGGCGCTTGCGCCTCCAGTCCGAGAATTCGGAACATCGACGCCGACCAATGAATGCGCCCGCGGGCGATATCCCAGTCCCACAGTCCGCCACGTCCGCTATCCAGCGCGGTATCCACGCGCGAATAAAACTGCTCGCATACATCTTCGGCCGCTTCGGCGCGGCGCGCTTGCGAGAGAACGAACAGGGATAGACACAAGGCTAGACCTGTAGCGCCGGCGAGAAGTGTGGAAAACCCCGCCACTATGGCGTTATTCGCACCGTAGGCATCCGCCTCAGCCTGCACCACTACGATTTGTCCAGCTCCGCGCTTCAGATTTCGAATCCGCGCCAGCGATGATGCGCCGTTGGCTGCGACAAAAGAAATAATGCCGGCGCCGTCACCCATAACAGCCAATTCACTTTTGGCGCCAAGCAACATCCGCAGAGATGCCGGTGGATGAGACGCCAAGGGGGCATGCGCTATGACTGCGCCATGTGCGTCAAAAGCAACAACTGAACGGCCGTGAAGCGTCGCGTCAGCAGGAAGAAGTGCTGCAAAGTTTGCGACATTGGCAAAATCAAACGGCGGCTCATGAGCGGCGGCGCGAAGGACAATTTGTTCAGAAAGGGAATCCAGCCGCTCATGCGCCTGGTTGATGGCCTGACTGCGGGACTGAGCATCAAGCGTCAGCGTTACGGCGGCTACGATGCAGATATAAAGGCAGACGAGCGGCACAATGGCGTTGCGAATGTGGGGCTCGCAGGTGCGCAACCTGGCATGAATGGGCTTTTGCAACCACACTGCCAAATCGACAAAGGTACCCGCGCGCGCGGGCACACACGTCGCGTCCGCCCGCGCCATGCGTTACTCTCCGGAATCTGCCGCTGAAACTTTGAAAACGCCCGTTCGGAAGGACGTGCCGCATCATCCCGAATCAGTGCTAGTTGAATCACGTCGCCGTGATTTGTCCAGAGGTTATTGAACCGTTAACGGGCAATAATGAGTCAAATGGCCTGCGGACGCCAAATATTTTTTTGTCGCAATGCCTGTTCGATTCTTGTTCCGCTTTTGGGGCCGTCACCCGAGTGTGCGCACCACAATGTCGGATACATCGCGGGATAGATTGTGCGCTGCCGCAATCTTCTCAAGAACCTTGCGCGCCAGAGGCTGACGGTCCTGTGTCACCATCCGCCATGTGCGGAAGGACGTTGCCAGACGCGAGGCGACCTGTGGATTCATGGCGTCAATTTCAATCACCAGATCGCCGATGAATTGATAGCCGAGACCATCGGGCCGGTGAAATTCGGTTGGATTGCCTGTCGCGAATCCCATCAGCAGCGAATAGACCCGGTTTGGCGTTTCCAGTGTGAAGGCCCGGTGCCGCATTAGCCTGCGCACCCGCTCCAGTGTTTCCCGCTCGGGGATGGTGGCCTGAATCTGAAACCACTTGTCGAGCACGAGCGGCTCGTTTTGATAGCGTGCCTCAAAAGCTGCGAACAGGGACTCGCGCGCCTCACCTTGCACAGGGGCAATAGCGCGCAGCGCATATTCGCGCATGGTCAGGTTATCAGCCGCATGCAGTGCCTCGGCGCAGCGCGACAGCGCATCCGGCATGCCTGCGTCGATCTGCAGCGCAAGCGCCGCGCCGCGCAAGGCACGGCGGCCAGCACTGGCGGCATCGGGCGAGAAGAAAGCATCGACAGGCATAGAGTCGGCCAAGGCATACACCGGTGCAGCCAGAGTGCGGGCAATGGCAAGGCGTAATGTGCGGCGGGCTTGCAGAACGGCGTCAGGATCAACCCCTGAACCGATATCGCGCATGACATCCGAAACAGTCGGCAGCATGGAAAGGTAGGCAGCGTAGGCAGGATCGCGTTCGGCTTCGGTTGTTAACACGTCGGCAAGCGCGCGCCCGTATCGCGTCCCTTCATCGTTGAGGCGGGAAAGGTTCTGATCGCCAATCGCGCGCTTCATCAGGCGCATGGCCAAATCTTGCCCGGCTTGCCAGCGATTGAAAGAATCCCCATCGTGCCGCAGCAAGGTCAGCAATTCTTCATCGCTGAGGCCGATGTCGAGTTTAACCGGGGCAGAAAATTCCCTGAGCAGCGATGGAACAGGCGGCTCATCAATGCCTTCAAGCACCAAAGTTTCCTCAGCCCGTTCAAGCACCCACACATCATCGCTGATTTTTTCAGATGATAACGACACCGATCTGCCATGCGCATCAACCAGTCCAAGGCGAATGGGAATCACCATCGGTGACTTGTCTGGCTGCCCGGGCGTGGGCGCAATGCTTTGGCGGGCCTGCAAGCTGTAGCGCTTATGAGCCGCATCATACGCGGCCTTTACAGAAACAAGCGGCGTGCCAGCCTGTTCATACCAGCAGAAAAATTGTGAAAGATCACGCCCGCTCGTTTGCGCAAAGCAGGCAATGAAATCCTCCATCCTCACGGCCTGACCGTCATGCCGGTCAAAATACAATGTCATGCCTGCGGCAAAAGAATCAGCGCCGATCAGCGTCTTCAACATCCTGATAACTTCGGCACCTTTTTCATACACTGTCGCTGTATAAAAATTATTGATCTCGCGATATTCTGTTGGCCGCACCGGGTGGGCGAGGGGGCCAGAATCCTCAACAAACTGCGCGGCGCGCAACCGCATCACGTCGGCGATGCGTTTAATGGGTCGTGACCGCTCATCGGAAGAAAACTCCTGATCGCGATATACCGTGAGGCCTTCTTTCAGGCAAAGCTGAAACCAGTCGCGACAGGTGATGCGGTTTCCGGTCCAGTTGTGGAAATACTCATGCGCAATCACCGCCTCGATGTTGGCATAATCGAGATCCGTCGCGGTTTGCGGATCCGCAAGCACATATTTATCGTTGAAAACATTCAGGCCCTTGTTTTCCATCGCGCCCATATTGAAGTCTGATACGGCAACGATGTTAAAAGCATCCAGATCATATTCGCGTCCGAAAATGCGCTCATCCCATTGCATCGAGCGCACCAGCGAATCCATCGCCCATCCGCAGCGGTCCTGCTTGCCCTTCTCGACATGAATGCCGAGCTTGACCTCACGCCCGGATCGCGTCGTGAAATTGCGATAGACGCTTGTGAGGTTACCGGCCACCAGCGCAAAGAGATAAGCCGGTTTCGGCCAGGGATCATGCCAGACAGCATAATGATGCGTGCCGCCCGGCAGCACGCTGCTTTCAACGAGGTTGCCATTGCCTAGCAACAACGGCGCTTCCGTGAGCGCGGCTTCAATCCGCGTTGTGTAGATGGACAGCACGTCAGGCCGGTCAAGAAAATAGGTGATGCGCCGAAAGCCTTCCGCCTCACACTGGGTGCAATAGGCCGCACCAGAACGATAAAGCCCCATCAGCCTCTTGTTGGTGACAGGATTCAGGCTTGTCTCGAACGTCAGCGTGAATTCCCGTTGCGGCGGGAGATGCAGCGTGAAATGTTGCGGCGAGGTTTCATAAGCCGATGGCAGCAAGGGCCGCCCATCGAGCTGCACATTCAGAAGTTTCAGTTCGTCGCCATCCAGTGTCAGCGGCGC
>JBOFFO010000468.1:0-1561 GCA_051648665.1 Beijerinckiaceae bacterium
CATCCCCAGATTGCCGGATTGCGCCTGCACGCCACCCTTGCTGGCCGTCACTGCCGCTCCCATTGATCGCTGCATGCACATCAACAGCATTGGAAAACGGATTATGTCACTTTCGTGTTAAATGCGCCGAAACTGCGGCGCGGTCCAGCAAAACCGGCGGCCAGCCAGACATCCCTTCGTGTATGCCCAACGGATGGTTAACGCCATTGCGCTGGCGCAAATGGACGGTGGCGTTCAAACCATGTTTGATCACGCCCGGAAATGGCAAGGAGCTGGCGTCATGAGTGACGAGACACATGGTTTTGATCGGGGTCTGACCAATTACGGCGACCGGGATTTTGCCCGGTATCTGCGCCGGTCTTTTGCCCGCTCCATGGGCTTGTCACGCACCATGCTCGCCAAGCCGGTGGTTGGCATCCTTGCAACGCCTTCGGGATTCAACAATTGTCACAGGACAATGCCGGAACTTGTTGAAGCAGTTTCTCGCGGCGTATTGGCGGCTGGCGCACTGCCGCGCATGTTTCCAACGGTGTCGCTGGGCGAAGTGTTCCTCAATCCGACAAGCATGATGTACCGCAACCTCATGGCGATGGACACGGAGGAGATGATCGGCGCGCAGCCGATGGATGCGGTGGTGATGATCGGGGGCTGCGACAAGACCGTTCCGGCACAGCTGATGGGCGCAGTTTCCGCCAACATTCCAGCGGTCCAGCTTGTCACTGGTCCAATGTCCACTGGCCGGCATCGCGGGCAGCGTCTTGGCGCCTGCACGGACTGCCGGAGTTTCTGGGCCAAGTACCGGGCCGGCGCGGTCGATGCGGACGAGATTGCCTTGGTCGAGGGTCGGCTGGCGGTGACCGCCGGCACCTGCGCCGTCATGGGAACCGCATCGACCATGGCCTGCATTGCGGAGGCGCTGGGCATGGCCCTGCCCGGCACCGCCGCCATTCCCGCCGTCCATGCGGACCGGCTGGTGGCTGCCGAAGAATCCGGCCGCGCCGCTGTCGCGATGATTGACAACCCGATCCGCCCGCGCACGATTGTGACACAGCACGCCGTTGAAAATGCCCTGCGTGTCCTGATGGCCGTTGGCGGTTCGACGAATGCGGTGGTTCACCTCGCGGCGATTGCCGGGCGCGCGGGCATCCGGATTTCGCGCGAGCGGTTCAACGCAATTTCCGACGAGACGCCGGTGCTGGTTGATCTCAAGCCGGTCGGTGACGGCTACATGGAAGATTTTCATGCGGCGGGCGGCATGGGCGCGCTGTTGCGCGAATTGAAGCCGTTGCTGCATCTCGACTGCATGACGGTCGATGGCCGCACGGTGGGCGAACGGCTTGACGAGCCGCTGGACTGGGTGGACCGCGCCGTCATCAAGCGGTTCGATGCGCCGGTGTCGCCGGTTGGCGGACTCGTCATGCTGCAAGGCTCGCTTGCGCCGGAAGGCGCAGTTTTCAAACGGGCTGCGGCCACGCCTTCCCTGTTCGAGCATGAAGGCCGGGCGGTGGTCTTCACGAGCCTTGAGGATCTGGCCGCACAGATCGACGATCCGGCGCTTGAT
>JBOFFO010000469.1:0-3028 GCA_051648665.1 Beijerinckiaceae bacterium
GCGGTGTGACGGCCGGTGCGGCTGTTCCCGGCGCAGCGGCGGCAGGGCCGCCAGTTACGGCCCCGCGCTGCGCCCCCGGGGCTGGCGCGCTGCCCACCGGTCCCGCCACCGGCGGCTGTAGCGCAGGCGGGCGGACGCCTGGTGGAAGCTGAGTTCCCGGTGGCGGCGCGATGCCGGACGGCGGCTGCCGGGGCAGGACTTGCGTCCCTGTTGTGCCGGGCAATCCTGCTCCCGCTCCCGGACTGCGTGGTCCGGCAGGCGGCGGCGCATTGACGATGGATGGCGGCGGCAGCGGCTGGCGCGGAATGATCGCCGGCGCTTCGCTGCGCGGCGGTGGTCGGCGGACGATACGCGGCACAATGGCCGCGGCACCGAGCGCGCCCAACCCGATCAGCGGCAGCATCCCCGGCCCCGACGGAGGAGGCGGGGGTGGCGGGATATAATCGTAGCCTGGCCCACGCGGCATCAGCATCGGCGGGGGCGGCGGCGGCAGGATATCGCGATAGCGCCCCGGCTGCTCAATGATCTCCTCGTAATAGGCGAGTTCCTCCGGCGGGGGCGGCTCGAACTCCTCCCATATCTCGACCTCGAAATCGGGGGGCGCGCGCAATGGCGCCCCCAGTTCAACAAGCTCCAGTCCCGCTTCCTCGAAATGCAGGCCCCGCGGATAAAATTTCCGGTAGGTCCAATAGGCCTCGCGGGTCTTTTTGCGGTTGGCTTTCTGCCACGCCAACGCCTCGCGCCGCTGCGCCATGCGGGCTTTTATTTTTGCCGCCAGCGGATCATTGGGAAATACGGACAGAAATTCACGGTAATCCTTCAGCGTGTTCCGTTCGATTGCGACGGCGTAGGCGGTGGCGGCATCCAGTTCGCGAAACGGAGTCGCGCGTGGATCGCGCGCCACGCGGGGCGGCGGCGGTGCATCGGGCGCACGCTCAAGAAACATGAAGGGCTGCGCCAGCGTCGAGACCTGCACAGGCGTGACTGCGCCCTTTGTCTCCTGATGCACTTGAAGCGTCACACGGCTGAACACTTCATCCGCCGTCAGCCCCGGTTCGCGCATCGCCTGCGTCAGGGCCAGCGCATAGACGCCATAGTCGCCGGACTGCGGCGGCATAATCTCACCGGCCGACGCCGCTGCGGCGACAAGCGCTTGCGGTGCAGGGTTCAGGGCGGCAAGGCCTGGCGCCAGTTTCGCCGCCTCCGCGCCCGGAAATTTCGTCGCTGAGTCAAGCACGACGAACCGCGCTTTCACTTTTTGATTCACCAGCTCCTGAAGCAATGCATCAACGGACAGGGCCTCTGCCGGCACATCCGCCGGGCGCATGATGCGCGCATCGACAGGAACAAAATGGTTCTTCGCTGCAGCCTGAATGCCGTGGCCGGCAAGATAGACATAAACAACGGCATCGCCATCCGTCGCTTCCACCTTGGCGGCGAAATCACGGACGAGGCGGCGCAAGCTGGTCTGATCGAGATCACGCCCTTCACTGACATCGAAACCGAGCTGGCGCAGGGTTTCACCCACCAAAGCCGCGTCGTTAACCGCTGTTTTCAGGGGCAAGGCGGGATAGCCGGAATTGCCGACGACGAGGCCAAGACGTGTTTCCGCCCATGCGGCGCTGTAGGCGCACAAGGCCGCTGTTGCGCCAAGAACAAGAGACAACACGCGGGTCCGTTTCATCAGCACGTCTCCTTTTCGCCGCTATGCGCTGCGCCGCCGATGACGGCCCGTATGTCCGCCCGCAGATGCGGCACCAGTTCAGCCTCGAACCACGGGTTGCGCCGCAGCCAGCCATTGTTGCGCCAGCTTGGATGCGGCAGCGGATAAACCTTCACCGTATCCAGCGCCGCCAGACTTGCCCGCCAGCGATGAACCGTGGCTGACAGGTTTGGGCCAAGAATGTGGCGAAGTCCCAGCCGTTTGAAATGATAGGCTTGTGCATGCGCGCCGATCGCCAGAACCACCGCATGCGCTGGCAAGGCGGAAAACAGGCGGTCATGCCAGTGACGGGCGCATTCGCGCCGGGGCGGACGATCGCCGCCTTTGGCGTCCAGTCCGGGGAAACAGAACCCCATGGGCACCACGGCGATGCGCTGTTCGTCATAGAATTCGGAGTCCGTCACGCCCATCCACTGCCGCAGCCGGACGCCGGACGGGTCGGTAAAGGGCGCACCGGACGCATGGACGCGCGTGCCGGGGGCCTGCCCGGCGACGAGAATGCGCGCCGTCGCTGAGACGCGGAGCACCGGTCGCGGCTCGTGCGGCAAAGGCGGTAAATACACAGGCGCATCCCGGCAGAGACGGCACGCACGGATGTTGGCAAGCAAGGAATCAAGCGGGCGCTTGCCGCCCATCAGGGCGCGCGCCGGAAGGACTGCGCCGTCGGCCGCCCTACCCCGACCTGAGCAACACTGCGGGCCGAGACGCCGCGCCGCGACATCAATGGCGTGCATTGCCACGGCTTGCCGTTGTCCGACCATTTTTCCGGGTTGCCATCGACACGCTGCGCCAGCGCCGTGGTGCCGCTATTGGCATGGTGCAGCCGGTACTGATCGCGGTTCGCCAGCCGGTCAAAGGTCCAGCACCAGGTGCCCTTGGGCAATTCCTCGCCTGCATAATAATAGCAGACCTCATCGCCCTGCACGTCCCAGCAGCCATGATCGACCGGCGCGCCGCCATTGTGGCCGAAGATGCGGCCATCCGGTGAATGATATTCGCTGAATTTCATGAAACTGTGGAGATGGACGCCGAACACGGTCTTGCCGCTGACCTCAGCGCGTAATTCTTCGCCCGAAATGGATTGCCCTGCCGCTGGCGAAAATGTCAGCCAAAGGCCAGCCCAGACCATGAGAAAACGCATCATCATGGTGGGATGCCGCAGGAAGGCGGCAGAACAACGGCACATGATCAGGCTTTCCACGACGGCCGGGTTGTCAATGAGTCATGCCAGCGTTTGAGATCGGAGCAATCGTCAGGAATGGCAATGCGTGCCCAGCCGAGCATATCGAGCGCAACGCCACCGGT